>JBAJNM010000005.1 GCA_036881865.1 Parvularculales bacterium
GCGGTTTTGGCCCGTATAAGCGGAGGCTATTGTAAGTAAGGCCAATCATTGTTGCGCCCTTCGTCTATCGGTTAGGACGCCAGCTTTTCAAGCTGGAAAGAGGGGTTCGATTCCCCTAGGGCGCGCCATTATTGACAAAAAACCAGAAGCTTATTCAACGGGTATCATTTTCCTATTCTTATCTGCCAATCCATATTCTGTTGTACTCCACATGGAAAAGAAGCAATTTCTCACTTACCGCTAAATCTTCTTCTTTTCCATAATTTACCCTGCCAGTATAATTCCCCAGACGAACATTGCGTTGATAAAGGACACCAACACCATAGCGCTACCTGTATCTTTTGCCCTTTTTGACAGAGCATGTTGTTCAAGAGAAATTCGATCCACCACGGATTCGATTGCACTGTTGGCCAGTTCCGCTATCAATATGAGAAAGATGCTGCCTATCATCAATGCCGTAGCAACAGTATCAACCTCTAACCAGAACACCAGAGGAATAGAGACACCCGCCAATAGAACTTCCTGCCTGAAAGATGTTTCATGTGTGAATACCTCCTTCAAACCATCCAATGCATGGCCAAAAGCACTTAATATCCGCTTGAGGCCGGTATCCGGGTTTTTCTTATTCATGGCACTGTCCTCCTTTTGATAATTATTTTTTAGGGACTAACACACGGCGGAAAATGATTATGCCGTTATATTGAACATGACATTGCGTATAATTAACCGTAACTCCGCTGGGATTTGAAGCGCGTCAACTACGGCACGCTATTTTCAGACAGGTTTTTGTATGACTCATGGCGTCCAGTGTCGGGGAAGCCATTCCCGTGCCCGCACGATACCTGCAATCCGGGTATCCAGAGGCAAAGCCGCTTGTATCTGTTTTATCTCTTCCTGCGGGCCGGGGATAATGCCCAGAAGACGGTGTATGGGGTTTTCATTGTAGATTTCAATCCACGTTGCCGCAGATAAAGGGTTGTCGTCAGGGCCAAGGCCTGCAGCATAAAGACGAATGAGCGTGTCCTGAGCCTGAAACAGATTAGCATTGGCGGCACGACTGATCCACACTATGCCTTCCTGAAAGTTAGGGTTTTCATAGAGTGTTGCGCGTTTGGGGTGAGTGTGCATGGCATCGACATTCAGACCGCTGGTGGCCATGAGCGATAACCCTAAAGTGTGTTGAGCAAGTTCATAACCCTGGCCCAGTTGAGCTATAGGGCGTAGATTTTCAACGGCTTTTGTGGGGCGGCCTTTGCGGTAATGAATGAAGCCTTCCCAATAGTCCATATCATTGAGGCGCTCTGATTGTAAGACTCTGCGGCGCACATTTATATGACCCGGCTCGCGCTCAGGAAGAGATTCCTCCTGTCCATAAACGGGATGAGGAAAAGAAGACAGCATGGTGGGTAGCATTAAACCAGTTACAACAAAAGCGGCTCCTAACGCCCACAATAAAAAAAGCCGTTCGGTAGGGAGTGAGGGAGGCATCCCGGGAGATACTACCAATGGCCGGTATTGGGCATGGAGACCCATGGCTCGCAAGGGGGAAGGGGTTGCCCTTGTTGTAGTAATTCAACGGAGATATTGTCGGGCGAGCGGACAAAGGCCATACGTCCGTCACGGGGAGGCCGGTTAAGGGTAACGCCCCGATCTACCAGTTTTTGGCAAGTTTCATAGATATCGCTTACCTGATAAGCCAGATGACCAAAGTTACGGCCTTCTTCCAGAGGTTCCGGGTCCCAATTATGAGTAAGTTCAATTTGTGCGTCTTTCTGGCTCGGAGCGGAAAGAAAAACCAGAGTGAAGCGTCCTTCGGAACTGTCAAAACGCCCTTGTTCTACAAGCCCCAGTTTGGTGCAATAAAAATCAAGAGAGGCTTCAAGGTTACTCACGCGAACCATGGTGTGCAGATATTTCATGGGTGATATCCTGTTTGAGGGCCAGAGTAGTATCCGAGGTTACGATTTGATATTTTAGGGTGGAAAGCAACTAAAGTTAAGAGTAGTGCAAATATCTCATGAGTGCCACAAATGACAAATTGCGAACGCTCATCAAGAATTGTGAGCGGATGGTCGTGTTTACGGGGGCAGGGGTTAGCACGGAGTCAGGGGTACCTGATTTTCGTAGCCCGGGTGGTATCTGGAGCCGGATGAGTCCTATAGATTTTCGTGAGTTTGTAAGCTCCGAGGAAGCCCGCCGTGAGTCTTGGCGGCGCAAATTCTCCATTGATAACACCATGGACAAAGCACTCCCCAATGACGGACATAAAGCCATTGCCCGATTGGTAGAGGCAGGCATTGTTAGTGCCGTTATCACTCAGAACATTGATAATTTGCATCAGGCATCCGGGATTATACCCGATAAAATTATTGAACTTCATGGAAATGCCAGCTATGCCGTTTGTCTTTCTTGTGGATTGCGCCATGAGCTGGAGGATATTCGGCCACGCTTTCTGGAAACCAACGAACCACCCGGCTGCCGGGCGTGTGGGGGTATGGTGAAATCGGCTACGATTTCTTTCGGCCAGTCTATGCCAGAAGCGGAAATGGCACGTGCCGAGCAGGAAACGTTGATGTGTGATGCATTTCTGGTTGTCGGGTCATCTCTTCAGGTGTATCCGGCAGCAGGATTTCCTGTATCGGCGCAGAGGAATGGTGCGCATCTGGTCATTTTGAACCGGGAGCCAACCGAGTTGGACCATTATGCCGATATGGTGATTAATGCAGAAATTGGTCCCGTATTAAAAGAGGTTACGGATTTCTTGTGATGTCTTGAGAAAGAGATTGCAACCTTTCTTCTGTATCTATATCCGTCAGGGGTGCATCATCCTCAAAAGGAACCTCCCAGACCTCGTCTTCGTGAATATTCAGCATCGTTCGCGCGCCCTGATCACCGGTCAGGGACAGGATTTCCGGCCAGAACTGCGCTCCCCACAATACCGGGTTTCCCCGCCGTCCCCGTACCGTAGGTACACAGATGGTACGGCCGTCTACCGGGTTGAATTGGCTTATCAGATGGTCCAAATGAGCCGGAGTAATGAGAGGCATGTCGCCAAGGCATACAAGAACTCCGGCGGCCTTTTGGGGCAAGGCCTGAAGTCCTGCAACAAGAGACGTGCTCAATCCCTGTTGATAGTCAGGATTGTGAATGAAAGTAACGGCTAACCCCTCAAGAGCCTTTGTGATAGCAGGAGCATCATGGCCGGTTACCACCACAACAGGGTGAGCCTGACTGGCAAGGGCAGCTTCAGCTACCAGCCGCACCATGGGAGTGGTTTGAGGTAATTTCCGTACAGAAGAGAGCAATTTATTGGTCGTCCCCATGCGTCGGGATTGCCCGGCGGCCAAAACAAGGGCCGCAATGGGAGCGTGCGGGGTAGGTTTGGGACGATGGCGGGGTTGGGGGCGTGAGGGTATTTCTTTGAGCAGGCCACCTGCACCCATGGCCATAATATCGGTGGGGGAGATATCTATATCTGCCATGAGGCGCTCAAGAACCCAGTCAAATCCGTTGAGTTTTGGTGAGCGGGCACATCCGGGCAGACCAATGATGGCGCATGCCTGATGCCGTGCCAACAGGAGAAGATTGCCCGGGTCAACAGGCATACCAAAATGCACAATCTCCCCGCCGGCCTCTTTAATCCCCAAAGGAATAACGTCTTGCCTGTCGGTGATGGCAGAAGCCCCGGCAATCAAAATAAGTGTGTATCCGTTTTGGACCGCTTGAAAAATGGCCTCTGCGACGGCTGCTTTGTTGTGGGGGATGTTATCTTGTCGGGTGAGATGTCCGCCAAGGGGGGTCAGACGGTTTTTTGTGATGGTGCTCAATTTCTCCTGAGGCTTGGTGTTGTTCTGACCTTCGTCGTGAGTGGTGCTGATGAGGGCAACATGGCGGGAGCGAAACGGTTTGACGGTGATAAGAGGGGTTGGGTGATGGGCGATATGTTGCGTTGCTTCCACAATAGTTCGTGCACAAGCAAAAGGAATGAGTTTGATGGTTGCCAGTATTTGTCCGGCGCGAACCCGGGCATAAGGGGGAAGAGTTGCAAGGGTCATGGCTTCATCAACGCTGTTGAGTGTCTGTATCCGCTCAGGGTTGAGCAGGACGATGCCGTCGGTTTCAGAAAATATATTAGCCCGTCCGGTAAAACTTGTGTCCGTACGGGTCAGGGGACCGGAAGCCGCTTGGGCTACGGTAGCGGCGGCTTCATTTTCAGGTACGTCATCTGCTTCCAGTTGGGCCACGCTTATCTGATTTATGCCGGACTCTATCAGCAGTTGCACCGTGGCAGCCTCCAGAACCGTACCTTTTTTTAAGGTACGGTCACCAAGAGTCAGACTATGAGCTAAAATAGCACCCACGGATTGATCAGGGCTCAGGTCATGAAAAATCACGTCCGCAATACCTCCGTCATTTGCGCCAGAATGGAGATGGCAATTTCCGCAGGGCTACGCGCTCCCAGAGCCAAACCCGCCGGACCACAAATACGCGCCAGAGCCTTATCATCATGTCCGGTCTTCTTTAAGCGCTCAAGACGGGCCTGATGAGTCTTCCGGCTACCGAGAGCGGCAATATAAAAGCATTCTCCTCCAAGAGCCTGACTTAAGGCCGGGTCATCAAGTTTGGGGTCATGGGTTAAGGTCACCAAAGCGGTCCTGTGGTCAGGGGCTACAGTTTTAAGAGCCTCGTCCGGCCATTCATTCATCAATCTGGAGTTGGGAAACCGCTCCTGCGTGGCAAAGGCTTCTCTGGGGTCAATAATAATGACCTCATAACCTGTCAGGGCCGCCATGGCACTTAAGGCTTGGGCAATATGAACTGCCCCAATAATGACAAGGCGCAAGGGCGGGTTAAGAGCCATGGTGAACCATTGCCCACCGGTACTATCGGCGGTGAGAGCGGTATCGGTCTTCAGGGTTTGGGCGGCCTGAGTTGTTATCTCATTTATTTCTTTTGTTTCAGTAGGATATATGAGTTTTTGGGTATGGTCGGTTAGATTCGTTGCCAACACCACAGGCCGTCCATGTTCCTTATCACTCACAATCTGCTTTAGTAAAGACCGTCTCATGGGCAAGGAATCCGGCTTAGTCTTCCGTAACAGGCTCAATGTAAACTGCAATCTGTCCGCCGCAGGCCAGTCCCACCGCCCAGGCAGCAGTATTGCTCACGCCATAATCTTGTAAGACAGCTTTACCCGTTGACATGACCTCTTGAGCGCGGACGATAACGTCACCCTCAATGCAACCACCGGATACAGAGCCAACAAAGGAACCATCATCCCGCACCGCCAACTGACTACCTGCAGGACAAGGTGCTGACCCCCACGTCCGGGTCACCGTAGCAAGAGCTACGCGGTGGCCTTCCTCCAACCAGTCAAGAACTGCCCGCAAAGGTTCCTGTTGAGGATCAGGAGAATGGTGGCCAGAAACCATAGAGACGTTTACAAAGTTGCCGCTACGGCCCGTTTCGCCATAACAGTGATCAGATGAGCACGATAGGTGGCATCTCCATGTATATCTGCCGTCATCAGGTCAGGAGATGGAGTAAGAGTAGCCACGACCTCCGGCGACCAGTTTGCAGTCAGCGCCTGCTCCATATCATGAGCGCGAAAAACACCATCAGCACCGGCTCCTGTTACTGCTACCCGAACGCCATCCGGTCCTTGTGCTACAAAAACACCGGCCATGGCATAGCGGGAAGCAGGGTTGGGAAATTTCATATAGGCTGCCCGTGCGGGGTGAGGAAAGGTGACATGAGTGATGATTTCATTGTCTTCCAGAGCGGTTTCAAACAGGCCGGTGAAGAATTCACCGGCATCGATGATGCGGTGGTTGGTATGGATTTTAGCATCCAGCGCGAGACACGCTGCGGGGTAATCTGCGGCGGGGTCGTTGTTGGCGATAGAGCCTCCCAATGTCCCTTTGTTACGCACATGGGGATCTCCGATATGAGTTACCAATTCTGCCAGCGCTGGTTGAAGACGCTGAACCTCTGCGTGGGTTGCAACATCGTTATGGCGCGCACATGCTCCAATCACGAGAGCCTCTCCTTCGGCACGGATGGTTTCAAGTTCAGCAATCCGGCCTATATCAATGAGGCATTCGGGAGCCGCCAGACGTTGCTTCAAGGTGGGAATAAGCGTTTGCCCTCCGGCCAGCAGTTTGCTCTCCGGCGTTTCCGCTAACAAACGCACTGCCTCCTCAAGAGATGTAGCGCGACGATAAGAAAACCCATACATGAGATTATACCGCTTTACTTTTAGCCGCCGCCTCAATGGCATCAACGATATTGTGGTAGCCGGTGCAGCGGCATAAGTTACCTTCCAGTTCACGGCGTATGGTGTCGCGGTCGCAATCAGGAATACGGCGAATAATATCTATTGCCGTCATAATCATGCCGGGTGTGCAAAAACCGCACTGTAAGCCATGATGCTCTCTAAAAGCCGCCTGAACCGGGTGCAATGTACCATCATCTTGTGTCAGACCTTCTATGGTGACAACATCGCAACCTTCCGCCTGTGCAGCCAACATGGTGCAGGATTTTACCGCGCAGCCATCTACATGAACAACACAAGCTCCGCATTGACTCGTATCGCACCCGACGTGGGTTCCTGTCAATTTTAGCCGCTCTCTGATATAGTTAACCAGTAGGGTGCGCTCTTCAACATCTGCTTTAACGGGGTCGCCGTTGATGGTCATGGAGACAATCATGGGTTACCTTATTGTTTATGTTCTTTTGTAGGCCTCAATCTGTAATAATATAGGTTATGCCTAACAGCGCAAGTGCTACGGCGGGTCCCCATATCCATGGAGAAAGGCCGGATGGCGTTGAAGTGTTGCTATCGGGCGTTGCCTGAGATGACCCTCCCATCAGCTGATTAAAATTTTCAAAGAAAGCAGTGGACATCTTGGCCGCTGCACTATCTATAAAGCGCTGGCCAATCTGCGCCAGTTTACCACCCACAGTGGCATTGACCTGATAGGTGAGCAGGGTGTGAGAACCATCCTCAACAAGGCGTATTGTCGCCGAACCCTGAGCAAACCCTGCAGAGCCGCCTTCACCTTTACCTGTCAGGGTGTAGCCGTTAGGCGGGTCAATATCAGACAGGCTAACGGTGCCCCGAAATCTGGCATTAACCGGTCCTATTTTTACACGGGCTATGGCTGAAAATTCCGTATCGCTTGTGCGTGCTACCGATTCAGCGCCCGGGATAATCTGTCGGAGAACCTCAGGGTCATTGAGCGCATCCCAGACAGATTGACGCTCGGCGGGGAGGCGGTATTCACCGGATAAATCCATGAGGAGAGTGCCTTTCTGTTAGAGAGCATTAAGCGCAAGGGTAGCGGTTAGCAACAATGCTATAATAAGCACCATAAAACCAGGCCGCCACGTGCGGGCAAAACTACCGTTAGAGCCAAGTATGGAATGGTAAATAGTCTGATTCAAGGTCTCGACTCTTTTTGTCACCCTTTGCGTTATCCCTGCAAGGGAAGCGGAGGTTTGTCCGTAGCGCACACGTCTTATAAACCCGGGGATGAGGCGGCGGTAAAGCCAATCGCTATCCAGATTAACTGAGCGCAACTCAGGCGGATAAAGCCCCATCTTCATCAACACACCAAACGCCAGTGCCGAAAAGAGCAAGAGTTGCATCTGGGCTATCACATGGTCTGTCGTGTAAGGGTGATAATCTACCGGGTAAGGCAGAAGAGCATAAAGAGGGTCAGGAAAAACACCGATAGCTATACATAAGGCAGCCGTTAATCCCATAGCCAGTAGCATATTCCATGGGGCTTCCTTGCACCGGATTCCGCTATCGTGGGCGAAGAAAGCAACGTAAGGAATTTTGATGCCCACCTTCATCAATGCGCCGGCGGAAGCAAACAATAAAACAAACCAGACCCAGACGTAATGATTGTCTGCGGTAGCACTTAAAATCAAACTCTTGGCAATGAAGCCTGAGAATAAAGGGAAGGCTGAAATAGAGGCGGCTCCTATGATGCAAAACACCATGGTCCAGGGCATGGACTTATAAAGCCCACCAAGTTCCGAACCTTTTGTTGTCCCTGCCCGAAACAACACCGCGCCCATGCTCATGAACAACAGCGATTTGTAGAGAATATGACAGAAGGCGTGAGCGGCGGTTCCATTGAGGGCGAGGGGAGTGCCGATACCGATGCCAACCACCATAAATCCCAACTGATTATTGAGGCTATAGGCGAGTACCCGCCGCAGGTCATTTTCAATGACGGCATAAAAGATAGGAAAGAGCGCCATGATGGCGCCGATATAAATGAGCGCTTCCGTTCCCGGAAAAGTCCGCGCTAAAGCATAGACGGCCAGTTTGGTTGTGAAGGAAGATAATGTAACCGCGCCGGTAGCTGTGCTGGCGGGGTAGGCATCCTGAAGCCAGTTATGGAGCAGGGGAAAGGCACATTTAATACCAAACGCAAAGAAGATGAAAAGAGCACCCGGTGCGGCGAGGTCTAACCGGTCAAAAGAGATAGAGCCGGTAGAGCGTAAATAAAGCGCAGCCCCGGCCAACAAAAGAACACCGGAGGTTATTTGTATAACAAGATAGCGCAGGCCGGTGTAGTATGCTCCGGGTGTGCGTCGCGCCCATACGAGAAAAGCCGAGGCAACGGCTGTTATCTCCCAGAAGATAAAGAGCGTTATCAGGTCACCTGCAAAGACAGCCCCAATTGTAGCCCCCGCATAAAGCAGGGTTGTAATATGCTCGACACTATCGCGCACATGCCAGGCGAATATGATAGACAAGAACGCCGCAAGAGAGAAAATCAACCCAAACATCTGGCTAAGCGCATCAACCCGCATCAAAATGAGGTTTTGACCCATGAACGGAACGACTCCATACGTATCCGGCGTTATAGTCCAGAAATGCACCGCCGCGATCACCGGTATGGAGAGCATAAAAAGAGAACGCAGACTCCCTTTGGGAATAAACAGTGTTAAGGCTGCCCCCAGAATATAAATGAGTGCGGGGTTAAACTCCGTCATGGGGTGTTATCTCTCAAAGGGTTTTCCGGCTCTTCCGTATCTGTTGTGTATGGGTGGTAATAATCTTCAGGCCGCTTTAGGATGCGCCGTAAAAATTTGGACACCAGCACCAATAAGATGCACATGATAAAACCGAAAAGGCCGTAAAACCCTATGACGGATTCTATGGCGTAGTGCCCATGGAGGCTGGCAACATATCCGGCGATGACAAATCCGATGGCAATAACAAACAAACCGTACAGTATACGGTCCGGTGTTTTTTTATGGTCAATCCACAAGAGTTTGCGGCTCAACCATGGCAGGGAGGATGTATCTTTTGAGGAAGGAGCAGGCGTGTTGTGGGTCATCTGAATGCTTATTGCGGAACCGTTTCAGGGATTAAAATAGGGGCGAGAAAAGTTTCAATATCGTGTGCGTAAAAGAAGAGAGCAAAACAGCCAAGAGCGGTTAAGCACAAAGGGACAACGCAAAACAAAGGTGCTTCTTTTATGCCGGAGGTTTGAAGTTTTTCAGGAGCGGGCATGAAAAACGCTCTTGCCACAGGCATAATAAGATAAGCGGCGTTGAGCACTGAACTGATGACAAGCACTAAAATAACGACGATATGATAGCCCTCGGCTGCTCCTTCCAGTAGACGCCATTTGACCAGTGCTCCTCCCAGAGGTGGGATGCCGGTCACGCTAAGAGCACCGATGAAAAATGCCGCAAAAGTAAACGGCATAACCCGCCCAAGGCCCGCGAGCTTGTCGACTTCGTTTTCATGGGAGGCTACATAGATAGCCCCCGCGCTCATAAATAGAGTGATTTTGCCCATAGCATGCATGGCGATTTGCATAGCTGCTCCTAGAACAGCAAGAGGACTTGCCAGTGCCATGCCAAGGGTCACATAAGCCAATTGGCTAACGGTGGAATAGGCGAGCCGGGCTTTGAGATTGTTTTTGGTTAAAGCGATGAGGGAGGCAATCAGAATAGAGGCGCATGCAACCCAGATCAGCCATTGAGAGGCTCCGGTTTGTTGTAAAAACTCTAACCCAAAAATATAAACACCCACTTTGAGTATGGTGAAGACACCGGCTTTAACGACGGCTACTGCATGAAGCAGGGCGCTGACAGGTGTTGGGGCTACCATGGCAGACGGTAACCAGCGGTGGAAGGGCATAAGAGCTGCCTTGCCGATGCCAAAGGCATAAAGGCCAAGTAGCAGAGCTACAAACGGTCCGTCTATGGAGTCATGTAAAATACCTCCATTGGTGAAGTTCAGCGTGCCGGTAATAAGCCATGTCCAAATAATGGCGACCAGTTGAAAGCAGATACTGGTACCAAGCAGTAAAATAAGATACGTACGCCCCCCCTTGCGTGCCTCTTCCGTTCCTTTGTGAGTAACAAGAGGCCAGGTCGAAAGGGTTAAGGTTTCGTAAAACAAAAACAACGTCAACATATCAGCAGCAAAGGCAATCCCCATAGCGCTGCCAATGGCAATAGCAAAGCAAATATAAAAACGCGTCTGGTGAGTTTCATGAGTGCCACGCATGTAACCGATGGAATAAAGAGAGTTGACAATCCATAAGCCGCTGGCAACAACAGCAAACAACATGCCAAGAGGTTCTACGGAAAACCGCAAAGCAAAATCCGGCGTAAGGGTAACCAGCACAAGAGATGCTCTTGTTTCGGCAGCGCCGGCATTGAGTAGCCAGAGAACCGTTGCAAACAAGGCGCAGGCCGCAAACAGAGTGATGGCCTCTCGTACGTTGGGATGTCGGCCCGTAAGGCCGATAAACACAGCAGCCCCCAGAGGGATGCCAAGAGTAAGCCACAAAGCAACAGTCATGGTTGAAGGCTTTCAATAGCAGGGGAGAGGTCTGTCATCAGAGCTACGGTTGCTTGTCGGGCCGCTTCAACAGGAAATGTTCCGTCAAGACCAAACCATATATTAGCGAGGGCAAGAATAAATGTCGGCATGAGCAAACTGAAAGGTGCTTCCTTTACGGGAGGTGCATTGTCCGGCGCCTGACCAAACCATGCGGCTTCTACAATGCGGCCAACATAACCAAGGGCTATCAGAGATGATAAGCCAATAGCAAACACCAAAGGCCATGCTCCGCTATTGAGCGTAGCCTCAATCAAATACCATTTGCTGATAAACCCCGCTGTTAGGGGAACACCAATAAGGCTCAAGCCTCCCACAATAAATGCAGCCATAGTCCAGGGCATAGAACGTCCGGCACCGGAGATGCTTTCCAGGGTTACAACTCCCAGCCGGTAGACAAGACATCCTGTGGCTAAAAACAAAGTGCCCTTCATGAGAGCGTGATTAAAAAGATGCAAAATAGCCGCTGTGAGGCCCGCAGGTGTGGCAAGGGCAATGCCAAGCAGGATATAGCCAATTTGTGCAATACTGGAATAAGCCAGCATGCGCTTTATGTTGGTTTGGAAAAAAGCAACGGCTGACATAATCACCATGGCGACGATGGCCAATGATCCCAGCATGACATCAAGAGGGATGGTGATAAAAGAAAAGTCAATTCCAAAAACATTAAGGATAAAACGTAGCAGCACATAAAGGGCGGCTTTTGTTGCGGTAGCCGCAAGAAAGGCGGAGACGGCAGAGGGCGCATAGGCATAAGCATTAGGTAGCCAGCCATGAAGGGGAAAGATGGCCACTTTAAGTCCTAACCCTATAACAATGAAGGCGAAAGCTACGCTGATTGTACGGGTTTGAGTGGTCTCAGGAATTAAAAGCGCAAGGTCGGTAAGGTTCAGGGTTCCGGTTACAGCATATAGAAAACCAATACCAATAACGAAAAAAGTAGTCCCTACCGTACCTAATATAAGATAATTATAGGTGGCGGTTAGAGCTCGTCGGTTATTTTTTTCACCGGTAGCAATCAGGATGTAGGTGGAGAGGGATGAAATCTCTAAAAAAACGAAAATGTTAAAAGCATCTCCCGTGATGACAACACCCAGCAAACCCGCCAGACATAAGAGAAAACAAGTATAGAAAAGAGGGCGTTGTCGGGCGGCGATTTCTTGCTCGACACTGCGTCGCGCCCACAGAACGATAGGCAGACTTACACCGGAAATTAAGAGCAAGATGAGGGCGTTCATGGCATCTATGCGATATTCAATACCCCAGGGCGGAGCCCACCCGCCCATGTCGTAATGAATGGGACCGTTCTCAATGACGGAAATATACAAAAGGATAGAAATAACAAACGCAGCAAAACTGGCAAGGAGAGTAATAAACCACGGTCCTCGTCCGCGCCCTAGCAGCGCACTAAGAGGCGCGGTAGCAAGGGGAAGCAATACCTGCATGATGGGCAGGTGAGACCATAAAGCCGCGCTTACCATCGGGTCGTATCGCGGGCTTCTTCCGCATCCATGGCGTGTTCAATGACCAAAATCTCATCTTCTTCGATGGTGCCGTATTCCTCGCGAATACGTACCACAAGCGCTAACCCCAGAGCGGTTATTGAAATACCGACAACAATGGCCGTCAGGATCAACACATGGGGCAGGGGATTGGAGTAAATCTCACCTCCATTGTCAGTCAAAATAGGTACGGTGCCTCCGCTCACTTTACCCACGGATATGTAAAGCAAAAACATGGAGGTCTGAAATAAAGTAAGTCCGACAATTTTTTTAATAAGATTGCCATGAGCGGCAATTACATAAATACCGACCATCATCAGAACGATAATCATCCAATAATTGTAATGAGCCATGATATAGGTGATGAGGGTATCTGACATTTCTATAACCGCCATTTCTACCATTCTTCGTCAGGGAGGTGACGTGTGCGTGCGGCGAAAAACAGGTAACAGGCAATCATCACGGCTGTGACAGTTATGCCAACGCCGAGTTCTATGATCAGAATACCAATATGCTGACCGGCCTGGGGGTTGGTAGCCAGAACGGAATAATCTAAAAATGTGCCTCCTGCTATCATGGATGCAACACCAACGGCCATATAAAGCAGAACACCGCAAGAGGCTACGGCCACGATTAGCCATTGAGGCATGAGCCGTTGAGCATTTTCAATACCGAAAATCAGCCCATAGAGGATAAACCCGGCGCCAAAAATGACACCGGCCTGAAAGCCACCGCCCGGTCCATAATCGCCGTGGAATTGTACATAAAGAGCAAACAGCAGAATGGGGGGAATGAGAAGCTTAGCAACCACCCTGAGGATAAGATGATGGTGCATCATGCATCTCCCGTGTCTACGTCGGGGGATGTTGGAGAATGGTGTCTTTCCGGACGTCTTTTTTGTCCGAGAAGCATAATGACGCCTATACCGGCGGTGAATATCACAACCACCTCTCCCAGAGTGTCATAGCCACGGTAACTGGCAAGGACAGCGGTAACGAGATTGGGTATGGCGATATCGTCAGGTGTGTGGGCAATATAGTCGGCACCTACGTGCAGTTGTGCCGGAGCATTAGGGTCGCCGAAAGCAGGAATGTCCAGACTACCATAAATCAGAGCAGCCCCCAGAACCGTGACAATCACAAGGGCCGCCAGAGGAAAACGCTGTGGTTGTTTCTCACGGTGAACGGTTAGTGCTATGGCGGCGAGCATAAGGATGGTTGAAATGCCGGCTCCCACGGCAGCTTCGGTAAAGGCTACATCGGCAGCGTCCAGCGATAACAACAACAAAGCCACCAGCAGACTATACGTGCCGGTAAGCATGGTGACAGTAAACAAATTCCGTGTTCGCACAATCGCAAGGGCGGTGATTAAAAGTAGTGCAAAAAGGGCAATGTCAATGAGTAGGGGCATGAGTCTATGAACTACGTTTTGGGCCGGAGGTGTTGTGGGGTTCCGGGCGCAATCCGGTCACATAGGCTGCATTGGCAATAGCGTGTGCGGCTGTAGGGGAGGTGAAGAATGTAATCAGTCCGATTAGCAGCAGTTTTACGGCATCAAGACTGAAGCCCGCCTGGGTGATAAGACCCAGAATAAGGAGTTCTGCGCCGAGGGTATCGGTTATGCCTGCGCCGTGAAGACGGGCATAAAATCCGGGTAGACGAATGAGTCCCAGCGCACCGGTGAAAATAAAAAAAGCGCCGGCCAACATAAGTCCCCAACCGGCTGCATGCACAAAGAGCAGGAGCATTGAGGTCATCTATCCGCTCCCCATCGTAACGGGCGGGTTTGTATCCGGCCAAAGCTACGATAGCGAAAAAATTTTAATACGGCTATGGTGCCTATGAAGTTGAGCAGCGTATACATCAAGGCTACATCCAGCAGGAACAATCGCTCGGATAAAAACCCCATAACGGCAATTATAAGAACTGTCTTGGTGCCAAATGAGTTGACCGCCAGCACGCGGTCATAGACCGTAGGTCCGGTGAACAGTCGCACCAGCACAAGGCACATAGCGACCAGTAGAGCAATGGCGGCGGTAATCATCATAGTCATGATGCATGCGAGCCTTCAAAAAGTGTGACTTTTTGGTCCATGGCAGAGAGAGCCGCTTCATCGGCGGCTTCGTCTGTGAGAGCGTGAACCAGCAGAGTGTTTTCTTCTACTTCGACGGTTATGGTGCCGGGGGTCAGGGTTATGGAGTTGGCCAGAATGACTCTGCCCAAATCAGTTTTCTGGGATGCTTTGACGCGTATGATACGTTGGTTGGTTTTGATGGTTGGCGAGAGAATGATCCGGCTTACGGCAATGTTGGCTTTGAATATTTCATTGAGTAGCCATGGCCAGTAGAAAAAGCTGCGTCTGAGGAGGTGCAGAGGCCATCCTTCGCGGTCTAATGTTTTCATGCGTCCCGCTACGATGGTAACCAAAATGCTGGAGCCAAGACCAAGGCCGATAAAGAGCGGCGTGAACATACCCGATAGCAATAACCATAAACCGAATAGCGCAAGGCAAAGGGATAGGCTGTGGATTACGGATTTCATGAGTTGGGTATTATTTTTATGCTACATCAGTAATTGGGGGATAATAAGAGAGCCGGACGATAGAGTAAACAAGCGATAGGATTAAAGAGAGATGCTAACCCTTGCGTGTGATATGTCCTCAGTGTGGCAGAATTGTGTAAGCACTGGCGGGAAGTGGTTTTTGAATAAGGCCTTGTTTGGCTAGAAAGATAGCAAAATGTTCGTAGCGTTTTGTGTCGATGGCGGCGGGTCTGAGCGCTAAGCGGGGTAGAGTATCACGCCACGCCCGACGGTTGAGTTCATCATCGAGTTCCGGTTTCAGGTTGGAGAATAGCTCCCAACTTTCCTCCGGATGATTAATGGTATAGAGCACGCCACGTTCCAGAGCACGCACAAAGGCGCTCATAGCCGGTTGGTTTACCTTATCGGTATGAGCTACCACAATAAGTTCGTCATAGACTGGCACACCTTCTTCTTCAACATAGAAAGCGCGTCCTGAGGCATTGTTGAGGGCGAGCTGGTTGAGTTCGAAATTACGGAAGGCTCCAATCACGGCACTTACTTGTCCGGATAATAAAGCGGGCGTTAGAGAGAAATTGACGTTAACCAGTTCAATGTCATCCAGAGAAAGCCCGTGGCGCTCTAGCATGGCACGCAGGAGAGCATCTTCAAACCCACCGACGGAAAAACCCACTTTTCTTCCGGACAGGTCGGCAATGGATTGCACCGGCCCATCATCCAACACCACCAGAGCATTTAAGGGTGTTGCTACAAGAGTGGCAATACGCTTAAGGGGTAATCCGGCATCTACATGCAGATGTAACTGTGGCTGATAAGAAATGGCAAGGTCCATGCGTCCTGCGGCCACAAGTTTAGGGGGGTCATTGGGGTTTGCCGGCTCAATAATTTCTACGTCCAGACCTTCGTCGGCAAAGAACCCTTTTTGTTGAGCAATAATAATAGGCGCATGGTCAGGGTTGATAAACCAGTCTAATGCCAAAGTTATTTTTTCAGCACTCGTGGCGGGGGTGGGTGCGCTTACTAAGAGCGCTACAAGGGCGGAGGTTATAAGACGCATAGGTGAAAGCATTATAATATGTCTTCCTGAAGTTTCAGTGTATCGGCTTGCCATGGTAACGCCCGACGCAAAACTATATCAACGAGGCTATACAACCCGACGGCCATGACCACAAGACTAAGCAAAGCAGCAAACATAACATCTGCTTGCGCGCGACCGCTGGCATGGAGCATCATATAGCCGAGACCGGCGCTTGAACCAACCCATTCACCGACTACAGCGCCGATGGGTGCAACGGCGGTAGCGACCCTCAGCCCGGAAGCCATGGGGGGTAGAGCGGCGGGAATGCGTATAAACCATAAAATCCGCTGAAGCCGGAAACGCTGACCACCGGTCATAACATGCGCCATATCCAGCCATCCGGTTTCCGTGCGCCGCAGGCCGTCATAAAAGGATGCTGCAACGGGGAAAAAGATGATCAAAACTGCCATGGCGATTTTAGAGGCCATGCCATAGCCCAACCACAGCACCAACACGGGTGCCAGTGCAAAAACCGGTATGGCCTGACTGATAACAAGTAGCGGTAAGAGCCATCGACGGGCGCTACGCAGGCTAATCATGACGAGAGCGCACAGCAATCCGAGCAGGCTACCAAGGATAAGGCCGGAAATGATTTCCACGGCGGTGATTCCGGCGTTTTCCAGCAAGCCGGAGCGATACACCCACCAGGCGCGGACCACAGACAGAGGTGAGGGGAGAATATAGGGCGGGGCGTCCGTGAGGTACACAATCAGAGCCCACAAACCGAGCAGCCCACCGGTGAGAATGGTAAGGCGAATAAAGAGGGTGGCCGGTTTCATGAAGTGCTTGTCATTGTTGGTGGAGAGGATAGTTGGTTCATGAGGTCGCTATGGGCTGTCCGGAGAGCAGCGAGGTTAAGATCGCGAGGAGGTGGTTTACCGGGCACCGGATAGTAAACAAGATGCGCCGGTGTGCCCACCATGACGTAAATTTGATGGGCTGCCCGCAAAGCCTCCAGAGGATCGTGAGTGATCAGTAACACGGTGCGATCTGCCAACAAAGAAAGGGTGAGTTCCTGAAGATGCTGCCGGGTTACCGCATCAAGAGATGAAAACGGTTCATCCATGAGAACAATAGGCTGGTCTTCATAAAGTGTACGCGCCAGCATGACCCGTTGACGCATACCGCCGGAGAGTTTTTCCGGTCTGTCATAAGCGCACTCCAACAATCCCACAGCATCAAGCAAAGCGCGTGCACGGTCTGCGTCAACACGTTCCGCACGTAGTCGTGCACCAATAACAACATTGTCCAGAACGCTGGCCCACGGCAATAGGAGATCACGCTGGTCCATAAGAGCAATGTGACCTGTAGCAGGAGTGTTGTCTCCCTGAGTGACAATACCATCATATATCATGGCAGAGCGGGGCGGTGGTGTGAGGCCGGCCAACAATCTCAACAGGCTTGATTTTCCAACCCCGCTACGGCCAAGCAAAGCCGTTAAGCGGCGGGCAGGTAGACTTAAGGAGAGGTTATGAAACAGGCAGGCTTCTTTTTTACGTATCCCGTGACGCACCGTTCCTGCGGTTAGGTTTAATCCTGATGAGTCAATCCCGATCATGGATTTATGGTATCATGGAGAACAAATGACATATAGCCGTATGACCAAATGACCAACTCCGGAAAAGATGATGTCGCACCTGATGACAATGTGCCGGAGGGTTATCGTTTAAGCACCACACGGGGGCCATATACGTCTCATAATGGTCCTTTTTATCATAAGACGGTGGGAAATGATTTTTGGCATGGGGTGCGTATATTGCCACGTCATTGTAATTCGCGGGGGATTGCCCATGGAGGCATGTTGATGACGTTTGCCGATGGATTGTTGGGTACGTGTGTATGGCGGGAGACGGGTTTGGCGGGGTTGACTATGCGCTTGACGTCGGATTTTTTAGCTCCCGTTCGTCGGGGGGAGTGGCTGGAGGGGACCGCCTGGGTTATACATGCAAAGCCATCGGCGGTGTTTTGTAAGTCGCATCTTTTTATTGATAAACGGGTCGTGCTAACCGCAGATGCTGTTTTTAGACCTATGGTGCGACATAAAGTCCATAAGCCTGTGAAGGAATCGGCTATGGTGGAAGGTAAGACTTGATGCTACCTTGACGGTACATTGTCTGCAATCATAACAAAATATGTTAATAGACGGGGCATGGCGCAGTCTGGTAGCGCACCTGCTTTGGGAGCAGGGGGTCGCAGGTTCGAATCCTGCTGCCCCGACCATAGTTATGAGTTGGTTTGTTTGTGGATAATTAAAGGTCTTAATATACGATCGTGCCCAAAATCTAGAATTCCCCTCAACCCTTCCTTTGGATGTCAATGACTATGAAAAAGAGCGGAGTGGAGGGACATCGTTTTGGATTAATTTTTTTCATCATCGTGAGTGTTGTTATTGCGGGTGGTTTTGTCGGCACTGATAGTTTTTTTGCACCCAGATCATATCTCTGGCCCTATTGGGAGGCGCATAATCCGGCTAACCAGGTAGCTATTGATCATGAAACGTGGAATAGGTTATTGGCCCGCTATCTCGCGGAGGATGAGGGTGGCATTGCGCGGTTCGATTACGGGGCGGTGACGGAAGCCGACAGGCACTCTCTGGATGAACAGATAAGCGCATGGGCCGAACTATCCATTTCTGATTACAGGCGTGACCAGCAGCTGGCCTACTGGATAAATTTATACAATGCGCTAACTGTTGCAGTGGTATTAGATCATTATCCGGTGGCTTCTATTAAGGATATAGACATATCGCCCGGTCTGTTTGCGTCGGGTCCGTGGGATGGTGAGGTAGTGACGGTGGAAAGCAAGGCACTTACGTTGAATGATATTGAGCATCGGATCTTGCGTCCGGTGTGGCGGGATGCACGTATTCATTACGCTGTGAATTGCGCCTCTGTCGGGTGCCCTAATTTAGCGTCTGTATCGTATACGGTGAAGAATATAGAGGTTATGCTTGATGAAGCGGCGCGGGCTTATATTAACCATCCTCGTGGCATTAGTGTGACGGGAGACGAAATAAACGTATCAAGGATTTACTCTTGGTATGTAGATGATTTTGGCGGGGATGCGGCGGGTGTCCTGTCTCATGTGCGAAAGTATGCATCGCCTGCATTGTTTGAGAGTCTTAAAGGGCTTGATATGATTGACGGTGTTCATTATGACTGGGCTCTGAATGATGCCAAATAGGAGACCCCATAGGAACCGTCATGACTAAGAAAGCACGTATTTACCGTCCGGCGCGGACGGCGATGCAGTCCGGCAGAGCTAGGACACGCCAATGGGTGCTGGAATATGAACCGGCCGGACAGCGATTTACGGAGCCGCTTATGGGTTGGACAGGCTCCGCTGATATGAACAGTCAAATTGTGCTTCGTTTTGACACCCTTGATGAGGCCATAGCTTATGTACGGCATCATGATTTGCCTTATCAGGTTTATGAACCTCCTGCTGAACGGCGGGGAATTAAGTCTTATGCGGATAATTTCAACCCCGCCCGCCGTGAACCCTGGACTCATTAATAGTTTTTTGAGAGCGTTTCCTGCTTGAAAAAGTGATATGGTTTATACTGGGGTCTATGGCCCCGTAGCTCAGCTGGATAGAGCAAGTGACTTCTAATCACTAGGTCGCACGTTCGAATCGTGCCGGGGTCACCATCTCTGTCGAACCTCTAGAAGCAAGGAAATTAAAAGTGATGTGGTCGCATAGAAAAACCGGACTCCTTTTTTATACAGCATTCCGACAACTGATTTTTGCCGTTGTGTTGGTTGGTTTGGCAACAAGCCAAAGCCCTGTTTTGGCAGTCAATGAGGCCGCCGGTGACGCTGCTGATATAGCGAGCGAGGCAAAAGGTGAAGACCTTTACAAACGGGGTTTTTATGAAGAAGCCCTTGACGTTTGGACACAAGCTGCGGCTGTGGGTGATGCAGGGGCGGCCTTCAGGCTGGGTGAAGAATATCTGGATGCCAAAGTGGTAGAGCGTGACATGCGGGCGTCCCTCCGTTACCTGAAACTGGGTGCGGAAGGGGGCGATGCCCGCGCTCAACAAGACCTTGCTACTTTTTATGATAATGGATGGCTCGTGCGTAGAGATTGGAAGCGTGCGGCAGAACTCTATAAAGCGGCGGCTGATCAGGGGATAGCCTCGTCGCAACATAATATCGGCGTGATGTACCGGGAGGGGCATGGGGTCTCACAGGATTTGGTAAGGGCGTATAAATATTTTCTGCTGGCCGTGCGCAACGGGTTTGCACGTTTTGCCACCGCCGAACTGGAGCAAATCTTACCCTTAATGTCGCCGGCACAAATTAAAAAGGCCACCCGCTTAGCTGATGAGGCACAGCAACAACAAGGGCAGTGAACCCGGAGTCGTGAAATCAATAAAAGAGTCAACGCCGTCTGTATGGTGTAATTGGTCCGGCAGTGTACAGGGTCGACCGCGTGTGCGGTTGCATCCGGCAGGGGAGGGTGACCTCGCTCAAAATATCATCCGCGCACCGGCACCGGTCCGGGTTGCGGGTAGTGGTCACTCTTTTACTCCTCTCAATGAAACGGAGGGCAGCCTTATATCTTTGGAGAATATGGCGGGGGTCGTCTCCCATGACGAAAAAACGGCGCAAGCGACAATTACTCCCGGCATTACTCTCCATGATTTAGGGCCGGCTCTTTTTGAGCGCGGTCTGGGGTTGGTGAATCAAGGCGATATTGATGCCCAAACTCTTGCCGGTGCTGTTGGTACCGGCACTCATGGTACGGGGAAGACGTTGGGCAGTCTGTCATCTGCGGTGACGGGGTTTCGGTTGGTCACAGCGGAAGGGGACGTTTTATCCTGCTCGGAAGATGAAAACAAAGATGTGTTTGATGCGGGCCGCGTGTCTTTTGGCACTCTCGGTGTTATGAGCGCCATCACCATGCAATGCCATCCGGCTTATGGTCTTAAAGAAACCGTCGGGCGGTTGTCTTTTGAGGCAACATGCGCCGCTCTGGATGAATTTTGCCAAACATATCGTCATTTTGAATTTTTCTGGTTTCCTTTTTCTGATGAAGTCATCCTGAAAACGCTGGAAAAAACTGATGAAACACCCCGTTTGGTGGCAAAACCTGCCTCTCCTGACAGAGATAGTTATGATAACAAAATCATTCGCTGGTGTTGTGAAATATCCCGTTCATTGCCGTGGTTGCGGGGGCCGTTGCAGCGCTTTTTAACACGGGCTGGAGCTAAATACTATATGATGAAGGGGGTGAATCCTTCTCGTACGCGCTGGTCTCATCAGGCTTTTCCCAGCCCCCGCACCGTTCGGTTTAACGAGATGGAATACGCCGTTCCCGCCGCCGCCGGCCCTGAGTGCGTTCGGGAAGTCGGTGAGGTTATGAAGCGGTCCGGGCACAATTTTATGTTTCCCATTGAATACCGCACCATCGCTGCTGACAATATTTGGCTTAGCCCGTTTTATAAGCGCGATAGTGTTTCTATTTCTATTCACCAATATGCCCGTGATCCATGGCGTGAATTATTTGCTGAGGCGGAAGCTGTCTTTCGGCGCTATGAAGGGCGGCCTCACTGGGGCAAACTCCACACTCTAACAGCTAAAAAAGCGGCAAACCTTTATCCCCGCTGGGAGGACTTTCGTGCCGTGCGGCAACGCCTTGACCCTAAGGGGCATCTGCTAAACACATATCTTAAAACTTTGTTTGCAGCTTAGCCGGTTTCCATAACGGCAAGGGTCTGGTTTTCGCTTACCAGTTCTTCTTCAGAAACTAAAATCTCAACGATAGACCCTGCGGCAGGGGCTGCAACAGGGATTTCCATTTTCATCGACTCCAGAATAATAACAGGGTCGTCCTGTTCTACAGGATCACCGGACTTGACTTTGATTTGCCACACTTTGCCGGCAATTTCAGAAACAATATCAACCCGCGCCATATTCGATCCTCCACTTGTTTACTGTTGGGAATAATTATTGACAATCATGATGCCCGATGCCGCGCCTTATCGCAAATCCATTAGCCCACAGATTGTAATCGTTCATGCTGATTTGCATGATTTAGATTTCTATTTCGGAATTACCCAAAAGAAACCGACTAGTTCCTCACATCCAAATTTCGCGATTACCGCGCCGTTCAACACGGCGACTACAACGCACCATCATAATTTCAGCTAACCCCGTTTCGTCCAGCAGTGCATCCACCGCTACACGTCTCGCCTCATCCAGCCTGTCATAAGCGTCCTGAATGCGTTGCAGCATAAATATCCGATAGGGCATGACACCGGCGGTGACGGTTTGCCCGCTCCAGTCAAAATTGCATGTGCCGATCCCACGTCCCAGACTAACCCCGCCGACAATATCGCCTTCTGCCGGATTATTTTCGGTTAGCCAGTTATTGCTATGGGTAATCATCGCCCTTATCTCAGGCAGATAATCTGTTGCCACGCGCTGCAGCAAAACTTTCAGCGTGTCGGGGATGCCATCATCTTCCAAAAGACTTTCATCGCGGCCAATAAATTCGACCATGTCGGATGACGGATTGCGCATACGTTCGGTCCAGCGAAACAGCATGGGGGCTTTATTCTGCATCAGCCGCAGTGGATGCGGGTCACGCCCTAAATGCGCAAACAGAGCGGCAAACAGGCCGTAATCGCCAATGGTCGGCATCCCACCCAGCAAATAGGGATGATCTGCAAAATGTGCATCAAATTCTACCATCATCTCATGATAGGCCGTTTCAATATGTGGTGCGGTTTCCTCTGTTACACCAAAAATCAATGCCGCTTTGCGCATACGGCCTGCCGCATGCAGCGCCATATCGCGGCGTTCTTCCGGCGGTACTTGCGGCATGGCAAACAGGCCGAATTGCTGCAAAATGAAATCGAGATTATCGTCGTCGAAATTCCATCGGTAATGCATGGCCGGACGCAACATACCCTCGCCGCCAAACATTTCCATGATCAGTGAGCTAATGAGGTGGCACGGCGTTGTCGGATAGGCGGGTAGACGCGCCATTTTGTTGTTTTCAAACCAGTCGATAATATCCGTGCCATCCTGCACGATTTCACCCTGTGGCGTCTCCATGACCGGAATGATCCAACGACCAATGGCCGGGCGAATGACCGCATCATAATGCGGGTCAGCCGGTGAGATATCGTCAAAATCAATGTGCTGTTTGATGAGATAAGCGCGTGCTTTACCTGAATAAAGCGATAGGCTCCAAGTATAGAGTTTATATCTGTCAGGCATTTGTTGTCCTGAATATCAGATAGACCAGATGACCGAGTGCGGCCAGGGCGGTCAGGAGGAAAGCCAGCCAGATGCGCGGTGACATCAACACGCCACCGGCATTGGTTTCCAATGGCATGGCATAGGTTACACTCAGGGCGGCACGTTTATAGACATGCCCACCTTCAAATGACGGGTCAGTGGCCGCTTCCAGCATATCGCGGCGGCTGCGATAGCGGATGATGCCGCCGGCCGACCAACCCGGATTGGCTTGCGCCGCCCAGGCATCCAGATAGCCCCCGACAGCACGTCCGGTATAGGCCGGATAGCCCGCACTCATAATCGTTTTGCCCATAAAGGGCCGGAAATATTCCTGTAGCAAGTCGGGTGGCGATACTTGTTCGCCGGTGTCAGGGTGGGTGACCGTCCCCTTCGGGAAAGCCAGCAAATTGACCATGAAAAATTCATTGCCCGTATCTGTTTCCATAAAGTCTAGCAAAGCCGCACGCTGCATATCATCAACCGTTTCATTGGCTTCAATGCGTGCCATAAAGGTTTCAATTTCAGATTGCGTCAACGGCCCGCGCCAGTTTTCATGCCAGACCAGAAACACCAGATAAAGTGCCAGTGCGATGCCCCAAATGGAAATGGATATTGTGTTCATGCTTCCCTCCTGAACCTCAGATGCAAAACAATATAAATTGACATTATCAATGTCAATTTATATCCTCAACGGAAATGAGGAGAAACCATGCACTATAAAAGTCAGAATTTTGTTTTCAATCCGGATGATTTTCGCGACACAAAATTCATTGAAGGGGCAGCGTTTGACAGCGGGCAGCTCGGCGATGGCGAGGTGATTATCGAAGTTGATATTCTGGCGTTGACTGCCAATACAATTACCTATGGCATTGCCGGTAAATTGGGGATTATTCGTTATCTGGAAAGTTTCCCCACCGAAGCGCCTTATGCGCGCATGCCGTTTTGGGGATTTGGTAACATTGTCGCTTCAGCTCATGCCGATTTGCCGGTCGGTGAGCGGCTTTACGGTTTTTACCCACTGTCAACGTATCTGTTGACCACAATGGATAAGGTCACGGCGGCCAAATGTAACGATGTAACGCCCTGCCGCAAGACAATACCTACTCTTTACAGAGAATATGCGCGAGTTACTGCCGAGCCCGACTATGATCCGGGTTTTGACGAGATGCAAAGCCTGCTGCGTCCGGTCATCAGCACATCGTTTTTGCTGGAACATTATATTAGGCGCCATGATTTTTACGACGCCCGCAATATTGTCATTACCAGCGCGTCAAGCAAAACAGCTTTCGGTTTTGGCCATTTTCTGGTTAATCAACATGATGATAAATGCCGCGCCATTGGCCTTACATCGGCGCGCAATAAAGCATTTGTTGAAAAGACCGGCTGCTATCATCAGGTGTTGACTTATGATGAGGTCAATAAGCTGCCTAAAGAGGCCAGTGTCTTGTTTGATATGGCCGGTAATGCCGAACTGCGGGCCTCTATTCATCATCATTTGGATGATTTGATTGCCTATAGCGGCACGGTGGGGGCCACCCATTGGGATGCCGGTGGTCAGGATGCTTCGGACCTGCCCGGCCCGCGACCGGTTTTCTGGTCCGGTCCTGACGAGGTTGCATTTCTGGCCCGCCGGAGTGACGACCCGCAACAGTTATTGAGCACAATTAGCGGGCATACGGCCAGCCTGATGAGGGAAGCGGCCAATTGGCTAAAGATCAACCGTTTTGCCTCGGCTGATGAAATAAAAAAAGCCTATCTTGATATGCTGGACAGTAAAATGGCGGCGGAAGATGCGACCATCTTCAAAGTCAAAGGAGCCTTGTGATGGGCAGTACCTATCTTTCGAAGCGGGCCAAAATCCTTCTGGCCACGGCCTTGCTGCTGATCAGCTCAATCGCGATTATTTATCTCAATCGCGATTATGTAATTATCAAGGTGGTGGGTTTTATGGCGCGCAATGCCTTTGCGACGGGCCCCAATAAGCCAGTCACGTGGCAGAGTGGCATCTGGCAGGGCACGGGTGAACGCCCGCCCAATATTATCGTCATTCTGACCGATGATATGGGCTTCAACGATGTCAGTTACCATGGTGGTGGGCTCATTGAGACGCCGCATATTGATACGCTGGCCAATCAGGGTGTGCGCTTTGCCAATGGCTATGCTGGTAGCGCGGTCTGCGCCACGTCGCGCGCCATGTTATTGACCGGCCGTTATTCCACCCGTTTCGGGTTTGAGTTCACCCCGACACCAGATCAGTTCAGCCCTATTTTGCAGCAATTGGCGAAAAGCGATCCGATGCCTCGCAAGATGAATTTCATTGAAGTGCATGATACGGCGATGGAAGCCGAAGACCCGCATGCAGAACACAAAGAAATCAGCTTTATGTCAAAAGGCCTGCCGCAACAAGAAATCACGCTGGCCGAAGAATTAAAGCGCGCCGGCTATCATAATTTGCATATCGGTAAATGGCATTTGGGCCGTGACCCCGAGTTTCGTCCCGGCAATCAGGGGTTTGATGAAAGTCTGCTGATGGAAAGCGGGCTTTATTTGCCGGTCGACTCACCTGATGTCGTTAATGCACGCAATGAGTTTGCCGTGCTGGATAAGGTGCAATGGGAAGTGCTGACCTATGCGGCCAGCTTTAATGATAGCGAGCGGTTTGAGCCGAACGGCTATCTGACCGACTATTATACCGATGAGGCGGTTAAGGCGATTGCCGCCAATAAGGACCGGCCTCTCTTCCTCTATCTGTCTCATTGGGGCATTCACACGCCGCTACAAGCCTCAAGGGCCGATTTTGAAGCAGTCGGCGATAATTTCAAAACCCATCGGGCGCGCGTTTACGCAGCAATGATCCGTGCCGTTGACCGCTCGGTCGGCCGCGTGATGCAGGCATTGAAAGATAATGGGCTTGATGACAATACACTGGTCATATTCACCAGCGATAATGGCGGCGCCAATTATATCGGCATGCCGGATATTAATAAGCCCTATCGCGGCTGGAAACTGAGTTTTTTTGAAGGCGGTACTCATGTTCCCTTTATCATGCACTGGCCCGGTAAGCTGCAAGCGGGCAGTTACCCGCATCCGATTTCGCATCTCGATATTATGCCCACGGCATTGGGCGCAGCCGCGCTGAAACCACAAGCCGAAGTGATTGATGGGGTCAATCTGTTGCCTTATTTGACGGGCAAGAAAGCGGGGTGGCCGCACGACACGTTAATTTGGCGCTCGGGCCATTATCAGGCGATTATAAAAGACGGCTGGAAAATGCAGCGCAGTGATCGGCCGGAGAAAACGCGGCTTTATCACCTGACCGACGATCCGTTTGAAAAAGCTGATGTTAGCACGGCGCACCCCGATAAAATCGCCGAGCTGAATGCGCTGCTGGATTCCCATAATAAAGAGCAGGCGTCGCCCATGTGGCCGACGCGTGCCGAAATGCCCATATGGGTTGATAAATCGCTGGGCAACAGACCAACTCTCGATGATGATTATATTTACTGGCCGAATTAGTAAAAGAGTGACTTAATGAGTGGACAACCGAAACTGGAAATTATTGACGGACGCCACAAGCGTAGCGAACGCAGCCGCGCTGCCATCATCACGGCAACGCTCAATCTTGTCGATAATGGCAACCTGTCGCCAACAGCCAGGCAAATTGCCGAAGAGGCCGGAGTCGGTTTACGCTCTTTCTTTCGCCATTTTGAAGATATGGATGCGCTGTTTGACACGATAGACCGCCATTTACGGAAATATTATGAGCAACTTTTCAACCGGCCTTTTAGTAATGGCTGTCTTGAAGAGCGCATCGCTGATATTGTAACCGGTCGGTCGGAAGCCTATGAGCGTTTGAAAAAAATGATGATGAGCACTCAGGCACAATTATGGCGCTCCGGGACTTTGCAAAAGAACTATGCCCGCAATCAGGAGAGATTGCGCAAACATCTGGAAAAATGGCTGCCCGAATTACAGTCTCTGCCAAAAGGAAAACGCGAGGCTGCCCATGCGGCTGCTTCTTTTGATATGTGGCATCGTCTTCGCCATCACCAAAAACTCAATATTAGCGAGGCGCGTGAGGCGATTATCGCCATGCTGCATGGTCTTCTGGGTTGATCTAAATGATGGCGCAATGATGAAACGTATTCTTATCGGCTTTGCCATTTTTGTGCCGGCGCTTTTTCTCATGCTGTTCTGGCTCGTCTTTTTTTCTCCGCGTCCGCCCCTGAGTACTGATGCGGCAACGCTGGCCGGTGATGGCAGCCTTATTGATTATTGCCAATTTCCGAAACTGGACAGCAGCGGCAAGCTGGCCCGCAACATCCCAAAAGGTAACACGCCGGGTTGTGCCTATTCGCATTTTCCGCTACCCATATTGGCTGAATGTACCGAACCTTTGCTGGAAGGCGCAGATGATATTCGCGGCCTGTGGATTGGCGTTGAAGGGGAGCATATCGGTCATGTCGAACGTGTCGAACAATGTGGAAGCCGGACGGTTATCACATCCTCCGGCATTATTCACGATTACGGTTCCAACAGTACCGCCGGTCTCAATACGAATGATACGGAAGGTATGGTGGTTTTTACCATCGGTGATAAGGAATATTGCCCGCGCACCAGCGCCGCCATGATTTGGCGGGACGGTGTGTTGAATTTTCATGCGCTTGGTTGGGGGCCGGTGGTTGTGCGCCGCTATAAGGACGGTGAACAACTGGTTTGGGAATATGCCGATGGCAGCACAACCCGTATGAACCGGTTGTGTAATCTGCCCGAAGCGTATAAAAAACCCCGTCCCAGAGGCCCCCGTATCTCCCTGTTTTAAATGATAATGTAAGAGGACAGTGTAAGAGGAACACCATGACAGATCAGCAACCACTTCGCTTTATCGGGGGTACTGGCTCGCCCTATACGCAAAAAATGCTGGCGCTTTTGCGCTATCGCCGCATTGAGACGGTGGTGATTTGGGGACAGCCTGCTGCGGTGTGCAAAGAATTGGGTATCGAACCGCCGCGCCCGGTGCTGATGCCAACTTTTCTGTTTGAGGACAACGACGGGATGAAAGCCGTCACCGATACGACGCCGATTATCCGCCGTCTGGAAAATGACCATAAAGGCCGTTCAGTCATTCCCGATGATGCGGCGCTCGCCTTTATTGATTATCTCATTGAAGATTTTGCCGATGAATGGGTTACCAAATATATGTTCCATTATCGCTGGCACGCCGATGCTGATGCCGAGAATGCTTCTATACTTTTACCGCTTGCCTTTGATGTCAGCATGGCGGAAGACTCGCTGACCGGCCTCAAGTCCATGATTAAAGACCGGCAGGTCAACCGGCTTTACGTTGTCGGCTCAAACGACATCACTGCGCCGGTGATTGACACGAGTTACAAGCGGTTTCTGGCCGCCATGGAAGCGCATTTAGGTAGCCAGCATTTTATGCTTGGCGGACGTCCGGCGGCGGGTGATTTTGGCCTTTACGGGCAATTGACACAGCTTGTCGGTTTCGACCCGACGCCACGCGCTTTGACCCATAAATTATCGTCTCGCACCGTTGCATGGGTTGATCTAATGCGCGACCAAAGCGGCCATGAGCCAAAGGAAGCGCATTGGGTGACACTGGAAGACCAGCCCGACACGCTGCGCCTTGTGTTGAACGAAATCGGTCACGTCTATGCGCCTGCCCAGCTTGCCAACGCCAAAGCGGTGGTCGATGGGGCGGAAAGCTGGGAATGCGAAATTGACGGCGCAAAATGGACGCAACCGACCTTTAACTATCAGGCCAAATGCCTCAACTGGACACGCGAGCAGTATGCTGCGCTTAGCGATGCTAACCGTGCACGTGTTGATACCTGTCTTGCCGGCACCGGCATTGAAGCCATGCTGACTTAGGTCAGCGGGTGCTCGGCCTTTTGCCCTGATTAAATCGCCCTAGTTAACCTGACGTTCTCTGCCTTCCCAATAAGGGATGCGTAAATCACGCTTCAGCACTTTGCCGGCACCGGACAAGGGCAGCGGCTCATCGCGCAAGGCGATAGAGCGCGGCAGTTTATAGTTGGCAATCAGCGGGCGGCAATGCTCGACAATTTCATCCAGGGTCGGGACAGCCCCTTCTTTCGGGACAATAATGGCATGCACGGCCTCGCCCCATTTATCATCGGGAATGCCAATAACGGCAACTTCGGCCACGGCTTCATGGGTTGAGATGGCACTCTCCACCTCGGCCGAGAATACATTTTCACCACCGGTGACAATCATGTCTTTCATCCGGTCGGCTATAAAAATAAACCCGTCCTCGTCCATATATGCACCATCGCCGGTATGAACCCATCCGTCTTTTAAAGTAGCGGTGGTTTGCTCATCAAGTTTCCAATAGCCTTGCATGGCGCCCATGCCGCGGGCGCAAATTTCACCGACTTCGCCGAGGGTAACCCTATTACCGTCTTTATCGACGATCTTTACTTCCGTGCCGGGCACCGGACGACCGGCCGAGCGCAATTTGGAATTATTGCTCCCCAGAACATGAAATTCCGGCTGCAAGGTCGAGACAATCGGTGCCAGTTCGGTCTGGCCGTAGCCCTGCATGATTTTCAAATCGGGCATGCGCTTAATCAAATCGGTCAACAGCCCTTCCGGCATGGGTGACGCGCCGTACAGCATATACCCAAGGCTGCTCAGGCGCTTCGGGTCAAAAGCTTCGGAATTGAGCAACATACCAATCATGGTTGGCACCAGCAGCGCATGCGTCACCTCATGGGTTTCAATGGCCTGCATGACTCCTTCAATGTCAAACATGGGAATATACACATGCGTCGCGCCGACTGCCGTCTGGCCGCCGCTGGCTGCACCATCGGCCAGATGGAACATCGGAGCGGCGTGCAGATAAATGCTTTCAGGGCGCGCCTCGAGCATTTTCGACATGACCAGATTATTATACCAAAGCGCCCGATGCGGCAGCATCACCCCTTTGGGAAATCCGGTTGTGCCGCCGGTATAATACAGGCCGGCAAGGTCTTCGCCGCCGCGCATGGCGTCTTCACAGGGTTCGCCGTCTTCAACCAGTTCTTCAAAAGCCAGCATGCCTTCCGGCACTTCACCATCATCAAGATAGATGACTATTTTCAGCGCTTTGCATTCCTCTCTGATCTTCTCAACAACCGGCGCAAAAGTCTTATCGACAAAAAGAATTTCCGCACCTGAATCATTGAGCGAGTAGGCGTTTTCCACCGCCGTCCAGCGGATATTCATCGGTACAACGGCAGCGCCTGACCACCAGACAGCGTGGTAATATTCGGTATAGCGGTCAGAGTTTAACGCCAATATGGCAACCCGGTCGCCGGCGCCCGCTCCCAGTTTGCGCAAACTGCCGGCCAGCTTAGCCACCCGTGAGCGGTGCTCAGACCATGTGCGTCTGCGTGCGCCCATAATGGTCGCGATTGCATTAGGCCGCGTATCGGCGGCGGAAGTCATAAATTGTGTAACGCTTGTCATGTCTCCCTTATTCCCTTTTACTTTTGATAGATTGTTTTTGATAGACCATGATGCCCGATGCTGTGCCTTATCGCAAACCCGTCAGTCCACAGACCGTAATCGTTCAAACCCCGCTTCAAGGTCATGAATTAAATCCTTGCTATCCTCAAGGCCAATATGAATCCTAAGCATTGGCCCCGTAACCTCCCATGACCCGGCTGTGCGATGAGGGGTCACGGGAAGTATTAAACTCTCCATGCCACCCCATGAGTACCCCATACCGAAATACGCCATGGAGTCCAGCATAGCCGCCACCGCCCGGGCGGAGCGGGGTTTTAGGATTACGCTAAACAATCCCGATGCGCCGGAGAAATCCCGCTGCCAGAGATCATGGTCAGCGTGGCTTTCAAGAGCCGGATATAAGACCGCCTCCACTTCCGGCCGGGCCTCAAGCCAGCGCGCTACGGTAAGGGCTGACTCCTGATGACGGGGTAACCGCACCCCAAGAGTGCGCATGCCCCGCAAAGCCATATAAATATCATCCGGTCCGGCGGTTAAGCCCAATGCCTGATGGGTATTGTCAACCGGCGTCCATGCTCTTTCGTTGGTAGCAATCGATCCCAACATGACGTCTGCATGTCCGGATACATATTTTGTAAGCGCCTGAATAGAAATATCAACCTCATGATGTAAGGGCTGAAAAAACAAAGGCGAGGCCCAGGAGTTGTCCATGAGCACCCACAGTTCTGCTTTGTGGGCGCTGTCGGCGATGGCGGGGACATCTTGTATATCAAACGTAAGAGAGCCCGGGGATTCAAGAAAAACTGCACATGTCTCGGCGCGAAACAGGTCTGATATTGCTGCTCCGATACGGGGAGGATAAAAACTGACATCTATGCCATATCGCGGCAGAATCTTTGCGCAAAAATGGCGGGTCGGACTATAGACGCTATCGGCAATCAGCACATGATCGCCGGATTTAAGAACACTCAACAGTGCCGTGGTAACGGCAGATAATCCCGATGGTGTAATGATTGCCCCATGAGCGTCTTCCAGTTCGGTAAGAGCTTCCTGAAGGGCGCGCATGGTGGGAGTTCCACGTATTCCATAGCTGAGAGGACGGGTCTGGTTATCCTCTAAATCCTTAACCGTTGGAAACAGGATGGTAGAGGCGTGATAAACGGGCGTGTTAAAAGCTCCTTCATGGGCATGGGGGTTTGTGCCGGCATGCACCAATGTCGTATCGCGCTCTTGATTATTATTTTCCGGTACGCCGTTCTTTTTAGCCATTTTGGGTCTTTCCTGCACCATTGAAACCATGTTTCAGATGTTGTCCGTACGCTACCCGATATAGCATATTGTGTCAGGGAGAACTTATGGTAGTTTGCTACAGTTTGTCAGGCCATAAAAATTTGTTGAGCCGTATAATGAAGGATTATGCGTATGAGCATTCACTCTATTTTATCAAATTTATCAAAAAGCCTGCTGGCCGGTTTTGGTGTTGCGCTTGTGGCGGCCATATCTACGGTAGCACAGGCCCAGTCCACATTGAGTCAGGTGCAAAGCAAAGGCTTTGTGCAGTGTGGTGTGAGTCAGGGTATAGCAGGATTTTCTAATTCTGATGATAGTGGAAACTGGACCGGTCTTGACGTTGACGTCTGCCGGGCGGTTGCCGCTGCAGTCTTTGGCGATGCAGACAAGGTGAAATATACCTCCCTGTCATCCAAGGCGCGCTTTACGGCGTTGCAGTCCGGTGAGATCGATATTTTGTCTAATGTCACAACCGTCACCATGCAGCGTGATACGGCGCTGGGTATCAATTTTGTCGGGGTGAATTACTACGATGGGCAGAGCTTTATGGTCCGTAAAGATCTGGGCGTCACCAGCGCCTTACAACTATCCGGCGCTTCCGTTTGTACCAATACGGGCACGACGACAGAGTTGAATGTTGCTGACTATTTCAGAGCCAACAATATGCCTTACGAAGTCGTGGCTTATGAAAAGATTGAAGAAGGCATTGCCAGTTATGATGCCGGCCGGTGTGATGTGTACACGACGGATCGGTCAGGACTTTATGCCGAGCGTTTAACATTAGAGGACAAAGACGCTCATGTGGTGTTGCCGGAGACTATCTCCAAAGAACCGCTTGGACCTGCCGTTCGTCAGGGTGATGACGAATGGGCCAATATTGTTCGTTGGTCTTTGAATGCCATGCTGAATGCCGAAGAGGCCGATGTTACATCTTCCAATGTTGATCGCATGCTTGGTTCTGACAATCCTGTAATCAGGCGTATGCTTGGTGTAGAGGGTTCATATGGTGAGAACCTTGGCCTTTCCAACAGGTGGGCCTACAACATTATCAAGCAGGTAGGCAATTACAGTGAAAGTTTTGAGAGGAATGTTGGGGTGAATACGCCACTTGGTATTTCACGGGGCTTGAATGCCCTGTGGACCGATGGCGGTATCCAATATGCACCTCCAATCCGGTAACGGCGGACGGTCCGCGATACTTCATCAACTGACTGTTTTATGTCCTTCGGGCATGCAATAATTCCGGTAAATATCCAGATTAACACCCCGGGTGTATCAATCACTTATACACTACTTATCCACAGTGAAGGGTTTATGGGTAGTCCTGCATAATATAGTTCCGTTTTTTTGACTATTGCCACTGTGCAATTTTGTGATAGCCTCAGAGGCTGGAGTGCCGCATCATTAATAGCTTTAAAGGAGCGGAAAGTACAGGTTGTCATAATCTTCCCGGAATTGCGGTATTCTGGATCGGGAGGAATGGTTTGGAAACTTTCGCTTTTCCATTTTCTTGGTAGAAAAAACTTAAGGAGGGACATTCTCGTGAGTATTCGTTCTATTTTATCAAAAATCCTGCTGGCCGGATTTGGCACCGTGCTTGTAGCGGCCATATCTACGGCAGCGCAGGCTCAGTCCACATTGAGTCAGGTGCAAGGCAAAGGCTTTGTGCAGTGTGGTGTGAGTCAGGGCTTGCCGGGCTTTTCTAATCCTGATGATAGCGGAAACTGGACAGGTATTGACGTTGACGTCTGCCGGGCAGTTGCCGCTGCGGTCTTCGGCGATGCAGATAAGGTGAAATATACACCTCTGTCGGCTAAAGAGCGTTTTACGGCGTTGCAGTCCGGTGAGATTGATATTTTATCCCGTAACACGACAATGAGCATGCAGCGCGATACGGCTCTGGGTGTCAATTTTGTAGGCATTAACTATTATGACGGGCAGGGCTTTATGGTCCGTAAAGACCTGGGCGTCACCAGCGCTTTACAACTGTCCGGTGCTTCCGTTTGCACCAATACGGGTACAACGACAGAACTGAATGTTGCTGACTATTTCAGGGCCAACAACATGCCTTATGAAATTGTAGCGTTTGAAAAGGCTGATGAAGGCGTTGCCAGTTATGACGCCGGCCGGTGTGATGTGTACACGACGGACCAATCGGGGCTTTATGCTCAGCGTCTGAAATTGACGGATAAAGACGCTCATGTGGTGTTGCCGGAGCTTATCTCCAAAGAACCGCTCGGCCCCGCCGTTCGTCAGGGTGATGACGAATGGGCTAATGTCGTTCGCTGGTCTTTGAATGCCATGCTGAATGCCGAAGAGGCCGATGTTACATCTTCCAATGTTGACCGCATGCTTGGTTCTGACAATCCTATAATTAGGCGTATGCTTGGTGTGGAGGGTTCATATGGTGAGAATCTCGGTCTTTCCAACAGATGGGCCTACAACATTATCAAGCAGGTCGGTAATTACAGTGAAAGCTTTGAAAGGAATGTTGGGGTGAATACGCCACTTGGTATTTCACGGGGCTTGAATGCCCTGTGGACCGATGGTGGTATTCAATATGCGGCTCCAATCAGGTAAATACGGGCATTTACACATTGATGTCAGGGAAAGATCTTCTCTGGTATCAGTGTGTGTTCGTAATTTATGGGGTCGACTCTGGAGAATAAATCCCGCATGATTGGTGTGGAGTTAAGTGATTAGTCAGGTGGGGTATTGTGTCTAGTGAAGGCAGTTCAGGGCCATCTACCGCTACTTCTGCCGTGGGGCGGAAAAAGGGCTCTATCTCCGCCTTCCTGAATAATTCTTACTACCGTGGAATTATATTTCAAGCCCTCACAATCGCTCTTATTGTGGGGTTCGTCTGGTGGGTTGTTGGTAATACTGTCACTAATCTGGCTGAGCGGAACATTGCATCCGGTTTTGGTTTTCTGAACAGCACTGCCGGATTTTCTATCAATTTTTCTCTTATCGAATATTCCGAGGAGTCAACTCACGGGCGTGTTCTGCTGGTAGGGTTGCTCAATACGATTTTGTGCGCTGCTCTCAGCATTTTCTTCGCAACGATTATCGGTTTTGTTGTTGGTGTAGGCCGGTTATCCAGCAACTGGCTGGTGAGAAAACTGTCAGCAGCCTACGTTGAGATTGTTCGTAATGTGCCGCTTCTTTTAATAATTTTGTTTGTCTATATTGCTGTCCTTCAGGTGTTGCCCAGCCCCAGAAACAGTTTTTCTCTGTTTGGTGATTTTTTCTGGAACAATCGCGGGCTTGTAACGCCGCAACCGGTTTTTGAGTCAGGGTCGGGGTTGATCTTCTTTGTGTTTATTGCCGCTCTTGTTATGTCCTTTTTTGTGCGGATGTGGGCGCGGAAACGGCAGATGGAGACCGGCGCGCAGTTTCCGGTTTTTTATACGGCACTTGGCTTGATTATTGGCTTGCCGGTTATTACATATTTTCTGGCAGGCCAGCCGATATCTTTTGTTTTTCCGGAGCTAAAAGGATTTAATTTTGTTGGCGGTATCAACATTGTCAATGAACTGTTGGCTCTTGTCATAGCCTTATCTATGTATACGGCCTCTTATATTGCCGAGATTGTACGGGCAGGAATTTTATCTGTAAGTCACGGTCAGACGGAAGCGGCATATTCTTTAGGGCTCTCGCCCGGTAAAACCACCCGGCTGATTGTCATACCTCAGGCCATGCGGTTGATTATTCCTCCATTGACCAGTCAATATCTGAACCTGACAAAGAATTCGTCGCTGGCAGCCGCCATTGCCTATCCGGAACTGGTCTCCGTGTTTGCGGGTACGAGTCTTAATCAGGTTGGTCAGGCTGTGGAAGTCCTCTCTATTACCATGGCTATCTATTTGTCGCTCAGCCTGCTGACCTCCCTGTTGATGAACTGGTACAACGCGAGCATGGCATTGAAGGAAAGGTAACCCTCTTGGCAAACGAACGGACAACAAACCTTTATACACGCACCGAAGAAGTGGTCGTTTGGTTAAGGAAGAATCTATTCTCTACGTGGTACAACGCCGTTCTTTCAATTGTGTCCGTGTATGTCATCTGGGTTGTCGCCAGCGGCTTCGTGAACTGGGCTTTTATTAACGCTGTCGGGTTCGATGGTGACCGGGACACTTGTGTAATGTACGCCAAAGGCGCTTGTTGGCCGTTTATTGAAGCGAAGTGGAGCCAGATTATTTACGGGCGTTATCCGGAGATGGAACGCTGGCGGGTAGATGTAACATTTCTGATTGGCGCTCTGGCTGTGGTGCCTATGCTTATGCCGTCCATGCCGTTTAAGCGGGCCAATGCGGTGTTTTTGCTTGTTCCTTACCCGATCCTCGGGTTTTTTCTCCTCAACGGAGGGGCATTTGGCCTTGAGCCTGTAGAGACTCCGTTATGGGGAGGTTTGCTGGTTACCCTTGTTGTGGCAATTGTCGGGATTGTGGCTTCTTTGCCAATTGGTATTCTGCTGGCTCTTGGGCGGCGCTCCGAAATGCCGGTCATTCGCATTTTGTGTGTGGGCTTCATAGAGTTCTGGCGGGGTGTACCTTTGATTACGGTGTTGTTCATGGCGAGTGTCATGTTACCGCTGTTTTTGCCTCAGGGCGTGACCTTTGACAAACTCCTGCGCTGTCTGATTGGCATCGCATTGTTTTCATCGGCCTATATGGCGGAGGTCGTCAGGGGAGGGTTGCAGTCAATACCGCGCGGTCAATATGAGGCGGCTCAGGCGTTGGGGCTCGGATATTGGAAGATGATGGGGTTGATTGTTTTGCCTCAGGCCTTGAAACTGGTCATTCCGGGCATTGTGAATACGTTTATCGGCCTGTTCAAAGATACGACGCTGGTTTTGATCATCGGATTGTTTGATTTGCTGGGTATTGTGCAACTTAGTTTTTCTGACCCAAGCTGGTCTACGCCTCAGACAGCGGCAACCGGATATGCTGTGGTCGGGATTATATTCTGGATATTTTGCTACGGAATGTCGCGCTATTCCCAGTTTATGGAGCGTTACCTTCATACCGGACATAAACGGTAAAGTAAGAGAGGATAATAAAGTGACGGATAATTCGATGAATCAAGATTCAGCACAGGACGGCATGAAAATATCTGATGAGGTTGCTGTCCGGATGGTCGGCATGAACAAATGGTATGAAGATTTTCATGTGCTCAAAGATATCAATTTGACGATTCATACCGGCGAAAGAATTGTGGTTTGCGGTCCTTCCGGTTCCGGAAAGTCCACGCTGGTTAGGTGCATTAACAGGCTTGAGGAGCATCAGGAAGGGCAGATTATTGTCGAGGGTATTGAACTCACTGACGATGTTAAAAAAATTGATGAGATCCGGAGAGATACCGGCATGTGCTTCCAGCATTTTAATCTGTTCCCTCACCTGACAACGCTAGAGAATTGCACTTTAGCTCCTATCTGGGTTCACAAGATGCCCAAGAAGGAAGCTGAGGAAGTTGCCATGCAGTTTTTAGAGCGGGTCAAGATTCCCGATAAGGCGGATAAATACCCGGGTCAATTATCCGGAGGCCAACAGCAGCGGGTTGCCATTGCGCGGGCTTTGTGTATGAAACCCCGTATTATGCTGTTTGATGAACCCACATCGGCTCTTGATCCGGAGATGATTAAGGAAGTGCTGGACGTGATGGTCTCTCTGGCTGAGGGAGGCATGACGATGGTTTGCGTGACCCATGAGATGGGTTTTGCGCGGCAGGTCGCCAACCGTGTTATTTTCATGGATGGGGGACAGATTGTAGAAGAAAACGCACCGGAACCGTTTTTCACCAATCCTCAAAATGAGCGCACTAAACTCTTTTTAAGCCAGATTTTAAATCATTAATTTGCTAGGTTTCGTTGCTTCTTTTCTATCCATTTTGAAGCTTTAATAATCTGCATAAGACGTCCCACGGACGATGCCGCCGGTGTTCGTTCAATAGATCGATAGAGTTCATCAAGGATCTCATTGAGCGTGAGAATTTTGACAGGGTTACCGCGCATGGCTGTTTTAAAAGTATTGTAATTTTCCCATTTCTCTTTATTTGCATTCGGCTTAAGTGTTGTTACGGCTGTAATGTAAGTGAATTTTTTTGACTCTGTAATTTCTTCAACTTTATCTAGGAAGGCTGATGTCCATTTTTCTTTGACGAGTTCTCGGAAGCCTTTCCATGTTTCGCGCCCACTCTCTTTTTTCCCTTCTTCAATCTTTTTTATTATGTTGTCCGGATCGAAGCCACCTTGCCAGCTTTTACAGCTAACAACAATAACGCGCTCTGATCCTTTTAACGTCGGGTTAAATCCTATGACGTCAATATCGCTGGCAACTCTATCTTGCTTTGATTCATATTCCGGATGTGAAGGATCAGGTTTGAATTTGACATTGTGTCTGGTGAAATAGCCTTTATGTTGCAGATATTCATCTACGAGCTGTTCTAAAATATCCTCTTTCATGACTTAGTTCTCTTCTAAGTAATATTCATAATTTAACGACGGGAGTTTTTCTTGTTGCGCAAGACTAAAACATTCTTCCTCCCCAACTTGCAAAAAACCAATTTTTTTCAATAGTTTTGCAGAAGCAATATTTTCACTAAGCACGCAGGCTTTTAATTTTCTAAATGTCGTATTGGTTTTTAGATAGTCAAGAAAACCTCTAACCGCCTCCGTTGCGTAACCTTGTCCCCAATAATCGACTCCCAGCCAATATCCGAGTTCATAAAAACCGTTATCTCTGGGCGTCAAACCGATGCCGCCTACCAGATTATTGTTTAAGAAAATATTTAATGAAAACTTATCATTGTTAACAATCTCTAGCCATTTATCAGCATCGTCTAACGTATAAGGATAGGGAACACTGCTTAAGTTTTTTGAAACCCTGAAATCACCAATCAGGTTAACCAACCGTTCTTTATCGGCATGACCTAATTTTTTTAAAACCAGTCTGTCCGTTCTAATTTCAGCCATTTTATAATCTATTCGCAGTTGGCGACGGCCAGTCGGCGGGCTGTTTTAATATGCCGTTTTCCTGTTCATAGGGTGTGAAACCGCAGCGTTGATAGAGGGGCAGGGCATGGGGATGGTCCAGAGTGCAGGTTTGCACAATCAGGCGGTTGATTTCCTGAGACCAGGCAAGGTTAATGGCCTCATGAAGAAGATAAACCCCCAACCCCTCGCCGATTTGTTCGGGCATCAGCCCCAGCATGGAAAGTTCGGCCTGAGGGAACAGGCGAAAATCAAGCTCTGCAAATCCGGCCGGTACGCCATTGTGGTGCAACACATATATTTTGACATCATCATTGTGAATAATGGCGGTGAGTTGCTCGTCCGGCATACGCCAGCGGTCCACCCAATAGTAATCTTTACCGATTGTATCGTAGAGGTAGCGGTAGAAGTGTACGGGCGGTTTTTCGGCCCGGATGAGAGCTACGGTGCCGGAGAGGGTATGAGAGGGGCTTTTGGCCGGATGCGCCAGCATTTCCAGATAGGTGATGGTAATTTCGTGGGGGATATCCATGAGGATTTTATGTCAGCCAGTCGGGGTAGGGCAGGTTCTTTTCTTTTAGGAATGTTGGGTTAAACATTTTGCTTTGATAGCGCGTTCCGTAATCGCACAAGACGGTGACGATGGTATGTCCGGGTCCCATTTGGCGGGCAAGGCGTATAGCTCCCGCAATATTAATGCCGCTGGAGCCACCCAGACAAAGCCCTTCTTCTTTCAGCAGACCAAAAACAATAGGCAGCGCTTCTTCATCGGGAATCTGGAAGGCGTCATCTATGGGGGCGTCTTCCAGATTGGCAGTGACGCGTCCCTGACCGATCCCTTCGGTAATGGATGTGCCTTCTGATTTCAATTCGCCATGTTTGTAATAATGATAGAGCGCCGCTCCCATGGGGTCGGCAGCGGCGGCGACGATTGACGGGCTTTTCGACTTCAAAGCCATAGCGACCCCTGCCAGCGTGCCGCCGGTGCCGATGGCGCAAGTAAAGCCATCTACTTTGCCTTCCGTTTGCTGCCAGATTTCAGGACCGGTAGTCTCAACATGGGCCTTGCGGTTGGCTATGTTGTCAAACTGGTTCGCCCAGATCGCCCCGTTGGGTTCTTTTTCGTTGATCTCTTCGGCCAGACGGCCTGAATATTTGACGTAATTATTGGGGTCTTTATAAGGAACGGCCGGTACTTCAATGAGTTCTGCACCGGCAAGACGTAGCATATCCTTTTTTTCCTGCGATTGAGTGTCGGGAATAACAATCACGGTTCGATACCCCAAACTGTTGTTGACCAGCGCCAGGCCAATACCGGTATTCCCTGCCGTTCCTTCAACAACGACGCCGCCTTCGCGCAATTGACCCTTCTTGATGGCATCCTGCACAATATAAAGGGCGGCGCGGTCTTTGACGGACTGTCCGGGGTTCATGAACTCGGCTTTGCCGAGAATCTCACATCCGGTTTCTTCCGAGGCGCGCCGCAGGCGAATAAGTGGCGTATTGCCAATAGTTTCTATGAGATTATTACGAATTTCCATACCATAACTTTACAGTGCCGGGCTATATTGTTCAAGATTACAGACAGTATGAAAGAGATACACTATGGAAAAAGACGCAGTAATTTATATGGTGCAATCATGGGTTAAGCCGGGCGAGGGTGAGGCTTACCTGCGTTGGCTTGAGGACAAGCACATGAAAGACGTGCTTAACGTTAAGGGCATGATGTGGGCACGCAAGGTGATGCTGGAACAAAAAGATGAAGCGCGGGGATGGGATGGTGTTCTTTTAATATACGGTGCCGCTTCCCGTTCTGCACTGGAGAGTTATTTGAATAGCCCTGAGCGGGATAAATTTTGGGACGAACTAAAGGCGTTTACCGATGTTCACTATTCAACACGGGTTTATGGGCAGGTAGATTTTGTCCTTAATGATATTCGGTGAGTGCGGTGATGGGAACTAGAAATTTCCATAGATGGAACTACGAACGTTATCGAATGACTTAAGTTTTTGTGAAAACTGTTTTATGCGTTTAATAAGATCGTCTGATGGATTGAGGGTAATGAACCATCTTTCCGAGGGTACTTTTCTACCAGTTTCAGTAGGGATGATCGTTAAAATCTTCAAAGTGATTGGATTGAAGAGATAAAAGTGTTTATTGATATCGAAGATTTGCTCATCATAATTTTTGTGAGCTGGGAATTTGATACAAACTAAAGGTCTTTTATTGGCTGCAAGAATTTCAATCTCTCTTTTTAATGCATGTTGTTTTGAAGGTTTTTTAACACCGATATCGGGGCCAGTATCGGGGTCTATAAATACCATGTCACATCTAGACAAAGTTGTTACCATATTCTGAGCCCAAGCGTCTCGACTTGCCGATTTCAAAGGCTTAGGAACTGCTGAGTAATGAAAAACGGTACTCTTATTCCAGATTTCTGCTTTCTGAAGCTTGTTTATGCTTCGTTCAGGAAGTTTTGCAAGATGATCAAATAATTCGGGATCTAAGGCCCTATAATCCTTTTGTTGCAGGTATTCCTGATGTTTCCCGTCCGCAGGGTCATCACGACAGTCGACGTAATACCAGCCAACTCCCAGTTTCAATTCTGTTCCATGAACTAATGCCCGTAAAAACGAGAATTTAAAAAAATCGGAAATATCTCCTGCGTATTGGTCTCTCATGCAAAGCTTCTTTCGGGTAATCCTGTTTGACTATTTGGAATTATCCTCCAACAAGCCTCCTACATTCTGCACGAGCAGATTGCACTTCTTTAATTTTTTTTGGATTATGTTTGATATTCAGGGATGGTTTATATTTACGGATTAATTCTCTTTCAAGGTCTTCCGTTTCACTTTTGGCAACTAAAAGATAAGTAAAAAGGCAGTTCTCGCGTATCCATGCTGTGAGTATATCTTCATTTTTGAAACTCTATTTAGAGGGTTTTGCTGATCGTAAAGTTAACTTTAGCTGTAAATATTCACGTAAAACAGCACCAACAGAACGCCGGAATGTATCGCTTGTTGAGTGAGGCCCTGTAAAATGAGTTTCCAATCGATCATATAAACCTGAGGCCCCCATTCCGATGTAGATCATCTTGTCATCACGACCTAGAATCGGTTGCCACTCTTCCGGCAAAATATCGATACCCAGCAGAAATATAGCATATACTCCAGCATCTTTTGGTAATGCCATGCCATCAGACCATTTCTTTGGTGGTGTATTAAATGGGAACTCTTTCATCATCAAACACCTTTCGCAAACCACACAATATCCTCACCATGGGGATGTGTGTGCGCCAGAATATTGTTATTATAAGATAGCACAAACCTTCCTCTAGGAACTTCTAAGGCCGGATCAAGTAAGTCGGGGAATATCAGGCTGTGCTCCTGCAAAATCCAGTTCACCGGTAGGTCGTTCATGAGGGCCCTAAACCGTTTAACCTCTTTTGGCGGCATGTAATTCATGACAGCCGAATGATAGATGACGATATCGGCCTCTTTTGGTGCCGCCGAGATAGACGCTTCCAGATGATCCAGTAAATTTCCTCCGGTAATTTCCAGCCTGTGTTGCCGTGCCTCGGCAATCGCGGTTTGCAATCTGTGCAACCGGTCTGTCTGTCCGGGCCATACAAGAGTTTCCAGCCAGTCGCATGACTCTTTATCAGATAAATCTATCGGGTTCAGGTCAATCCCTTTCCGCCAGACAATATTGAGGTTTTTATTGATTTCCGGCATTGGCCCGTCAAAACCGCACGTGATGAGGGGTGATTGGCCGGAGGCAGAGTTTGGCACAATTTTTGTGCCGTCAAAACTATATTGATAGTAGTCGGGAATCATGCACAGTCCGGCAGAGGCACCCACCTCAATGAGGGCAATCTTTTCTTGTTTCATTTGCGATAAGGCCAGAAATAGTGCACCGCAACGTGCCGGTTCATTGGTCTGGGTGATTTTTGTGTTGACCACCTGTGTTATGGCCTCACGGTTTTCATGAATGATCCGCTCAAATTCGTGTAAAGAGTTTGGAACGCCATAAACTTTCCGGACAGCGGCAAAAATCAGGTTGGGTTGTCTTTTGTTGTCATGAAAATTGGAAATAAACTGAAGAAGTATATCGCTTTCTGTCACCCAACGGGCCAGATCAAAATATGCCTGACACCTGCCTTTTGCCTCGTATTTCGCAAAGTTCAGATATCGTTTTTTCAGTTTTTCAATATCGTCTTCCATCGATTGCTTTCACGTTCTTGGTGTTTCAATCGTGGATAGTATAACCTTGCCCCCGGCAATTCCTTACTTGGAAATAAGGGACAAAAAGGCAGAGAAAGTAATAGGAAGACTAGCTGAATAAATGCCGGGAAGGGTCAAAATGAAAAATGGCTCCCCGAGCCGGACTCGAACCAGCGACCCAGCGGTTAACAGCCGCTTGCTCTACCAACTGAGCTATCGGGGATTAAGCCTGTCTTTAGGATTAGCAAAATCACGGAGCCAATACCAGCCTGAAATAGCCCGGTCATGGCTTCAGAGCAACTATAGGGCTAATTTGGATCGGCCAAAATCAGGCGGAATTGGGGGAGGTGAGGACCGGGAGGGGTTGTGGAGGCCACGCCCGGAATCGAACCGGGATAAACGGATTTGCAGTCCGCTGCGTCAACCATTCCGCCACGTGGCCTACAATCTCTAGGATTTGCCGTATCATTCCTGCGATTACCAAGAATTGCAATAGCCTTTATAGGGGGTTATGTACAACATCAATTCCAACTATCTTTTTTGTGATTTAAAGTTGATTAGGCTCCTATACTATTCTGCAATAGTATCATAATTGATGTGCGCCGAATCTTCCGGAATTTTTCTGGAGGTTAAGAAAAAGGAGTATGATTCGGAAGTTAACAAACGTTTTGAGGAGATCTAAAATGAAAACACTAACAACTCTTTCAATTGCTCTTGTGATGGCCTTGGCTCTTAGCGGGCCGGTGTTTTATACATCTACTCCCGCTCATGCCCAGTCGTGGGCTGATTATAACTTCTGCTGGATTTGGGGATGTGGGGATGAAGACCTCGGCCCCGCCTCTGACGGCGACGGTGGCGTATTTGGAGAATAAACGGCTCTAAATTCCAGCCTCACCGCAGGTGCACTAGCGCTTTTGGTGATGCCTCAGGTGAGATAATGGCAATAACGGCAGGCCAAAACGCTTGGCTTGCCGTTTTTATAAAGGCTGTGGTTTGCAGGGGATCAAAGCATTGGCGCAGACGCTATTCTTCACGGAGTGTCTGCGACAGGTTGTGTATAATCTGGCATTGACATTGTTCAATGACAAATTATTACTTGTGTTCGCAGATTTTCAGGCCTCACCGCAAGTGCTCCGATAGGATTTCTTTCCATTCTTGTATATAATCACCCATTATAGGTCATAGATCCTTAAACGATAGTGGGGACAAGCGGTTTGAAATGACAGATTTCACCGAACTCAGAAATACCATGATTGAAAGTCAAATCCGCACCGATGGAGTGACGGATCCTGCAGTACTGGGGGCGATACGAAAAATTTCCCGTGAGCAATTTGTGCCGGATGAATGTATTCCGTATGCCTACGCCGATTGCCCTATAAGGTTATCCGTTAAGCCTGTAGCACGGGGGTTGCCGGCGCCCCGTGATTTTGCGTTGTTGGTTCAGGCGGCGGGTATTGAACCTTCCGATGTGGTTTTGGACATAGGGTGCGGGTCGGGGTATTCCACGGCGGTTCTGGCGCGTCTGGCCGATACGGTTGTCGCTCTGGAGGAAGACAACATATTGGCAGAAAAAGCCATGGGGACGTTGGCTGAGCTGGGGGCGGATAACGCCGTTGTTGTTAAGGGGGATTTGAAGGAGGGATATCCGGGGCAAGCTCCTTATGATATTATCATGTTGAGTGGGGCGGCCTGTAGAATACCGGAAGGGCTGTTTTCGCAGTTGGCGGAGGGAGGCCGTCTGGTTGCGGTTGTTTATGGAGCCGTGAATGGTAATGTCAGGGTGTATGAGAAGACTGGAGGGGGCGTTTCTTCCCGGACAATATGCAAGGCGACGGCATCGGTTTTGCCGGGGTTTGAGGCGGAGCCTGATTTTGTTTTTGCATCGTAGAGCCTTACCCTGCCAGAGTCTGATTTCGGCAAGATTTTAGTTTCGGGCAGATATTGGTTTTGAGCCGGATGTTAGTTTTAAGATAGTGGAGTTATAAGGATTTGTGAGATATTCAGGTGAGGATCGTATGAAAAAGAACAGTGGCGTTGCCTTGAGGGTTTTTTGTGGCCTTGTAGGCGTAATGATAGCGTTTCCGGCGCAGGCGGATACGCTGGAGGAGGCCCTGTCGGCGGCTTATACAAGCAATCCGGTCTTGTTGGCGGAACTGGCGGCGGCCCGGGCAGCAGATAAGGGTGTATCTGTAGCCTATGCTGGATTTCACCCTGAAATTAGGTCAAGCGGAACTTACGCATGGCAACAAAATGCCATCAAGCGCACGGTGGGGACTTCTGCCTATCAAACTACCAATACTACTCCGCTAGGGGTGACGGGTAGTGTGAGTCAGAATCTGTTTAGCGGATTTCGGACCATCAATGAGGTTAAGCAGGCTAAATCACTGGCGAGAGCGGGTCTTGCTAATCTTTTGAATGTAGAGCAGCAGGTGATGCTGGATGCCGTAACGGCTTATTTTGATGTTTATCAGAATGAGGCGGAGGTCCGGTTGAATCAGGGTCAGGTTGAGGTTTTAACCCGTCAGTTGAAAGCGGCACAGGACCGCTTTGAGGTTGGAGAGGATACAAATACGGGTGTAGCCCAGTCCAATGCACGGCTTGCTTTTGCAAAATCCAGCCTAATCCGGGCAGAAGCCTCGCTGGTGAGCGCCCGGGCGGCCTATGAGAGGGCTATCGGACAAGCTCCGGGCACTCTTGAATTGGGAACTTTACCGGATATACCGGCAACTATAGAGGACGTTCACAAGATTGCTTTGGGTAATAATCCGGCCCTGCAGACGGCACAACATGTTGAGAGGGCTTCCGATATCGGGATTAGCATGGCGAGGGGAGCATTGCTGCCCACGCTGGACGTCACTGCGCGAACCAGTCACGCTTGGGATCGGACTGATTTTACTGAAAGAAATATAGACAATACGCTGACCGTCGAGTTGTCGGTACCCTTATATAACGGTATTGTATATCCGGGTATTGGCCAACTCTCGCAACAAAACGCTCAGGATCGTCTTATGGTTGCCGCCGCGGGACGGCAGGTCATAGAGGGTGTGCAAGGTGCATGGGTTGGGCTGAAATCGGCAGAGGCGCAGATTGCTTCAGACCGGGAACAGGTCACCGCTAATGAAATTGCGCTGGAAGGTGTGCGCCAGGAAGCGCAGGTGGGCTCTCAGACCACGCTGGATGTTCTCAATGCCGCACAGGATTTGCTGAATGCGCGGGTTTCGTTAACCCGTGCCGAGCGCAACCGTTATGTTGCGTATTATTCTTTATTGTCAGTCATGGGTGTTTTAACGGCACGCGATCTTGAACTACCGGTTGAGTATCATGACTCCGCTGATTATTAATACCAATGTTAACAATAAATAGTTTGGTTATAGAAATCTGAAAGATGCCCATAGCGATGGAGCGCCGTAACATCCGGTTTGCCGGCTGGTATTACGGGTTACACGGAAAAATCCCACCCGATGCTTGAAAAAACGTATAATTTTAGCGAGGTAGAGCCACGCCTTTATGAAGTATGGGAGACCTCCGGTGCTTTTCGGTGTGGTGTTCCGGAAAAATTTCAAAGCGGCGCGGAACCCTATTGTATTGTTATTCCTCCGCCCAATGTTACCGGCGCTTTGCATATGGGTCATGCGCTCAATAATACGTTGCAGGATATTCTGGTGCGTTTTGAGCGCATGCGCGGGCGGGACGTCTTGTGGCAACCGGGCATGGACCATGCGGGGATTGCTACCCAGATGGTTGTTGAGCGCCAATTAGCGGCTGAAGGCAATGTAAGCCGACGTGAATTGGGCCGTGAGGCTTTTGTGGATCGCATTTGGCGTTGGAAGGAGGAGTCGGGCGGTCTTATTGTCCGCCAGTTGCGGCGTTTGGGGGTTTCGTGTGATTGGAGCCGGGAGCGTTTTACTCTGGATGAAGGACTATCCAAAGCGGTTGCTAAAGTTTTTGTACAACTTTATCGTGAGGGGTTGATTTATAAGGACAAGCGTCTGGTTAACTGGGATGTGGAGTTAGGCACGGCCATTTCAGACCTTGAGGTGGTCTCCCGCGAGACGGATGGGCATTTGTGGTATGTCCGCTACCCTTTAGAGGGGCGGGAGGGTGAGTTTATCACCATTGCTACGACGAGACCGGAGACGATGCTGGGGGATACGGGTATCGTGGTACATCCGGACGATGAGCGGTATCAGGGCTTGATCGGGGGATATGCGGTGTTGCCTTTGGCGGGGCGCCGGTTGCCGATTATTGATGACACTCATGCAGACCCGGAGCAGGGGTCAGGGGCCGTTAAAATAACGCCTGCCCATGATTTTAATGATTTTGAGGTTGGGCAACGTCACAATTTTGAGTGCCTTAGTATTTTTGATGAGAAGGCATGCGTCAATGAGAATGCGCCGGAAGCCTATCAGGGTATGGACCGCTATGAGGTCCGCAAGAAAATCGTGCAGGATTTAGAGGCGGCAGGATTATTAGACCGCATAGAACCGCATCGTCATATGGTGCCCTACGGCGACAGGTCAAACTCCGTAATTGAACCGTATTTAACGGAGCAATGGTATGTGAATGCAGGGCGTCTGGCGGTTCCTGCCATGGAGGCCGTCAAACAGGGGGATACGATTTTTGTGCCACGTACGTGGGAGAAAACGTACTTTGACTGGCTGGAGAACATTCAACCGTGGTGTATCTCCCGGCAATTATGGTGGGGTCATCAGATCCCGGCATGGTATGGGCCGGATATGCACATTTTTGTCGCTCACGATGAGGTGGAGGCAACGGAGCATGCTACAGAGCACTACGGTAAAGCCGTTACGCTAACCCGTGATGAAGATGTGCTGGATACATGGTTTTCATCTGCCCTGTGGCCTTTTTCTACGTTAGGCTGGCCGGATGAAACGCCTGAACTCAGGCGTTATTACAAGACGGATGTTTTGGTTACGGCTTTTGATATTATATTTTTCTGGGTTTCCCGAATGATGATGATGGGACTGCACTTTATGAAGGAAGTGCCGTTTCACACGGTTTATATTCATTCTCTGGTGCGCGATGAAAATGGGCAGAAAATGTCTAAGTCCAGAGGAAACACCATGGATCCTCTTGAATTTATGGACAAATATGGCGCGGATGCCTTGCGCTTTACCTTGACGGCCATGGCGGCTCAGGGCCGTGAGATTAAACTGTCTGAAGCCCGGGTAGCAGGTTACCGCAATTTTTGTACTAAATTATGGAACGCCGCCCGGTTTTGTGAAATGAACGAGTGCGTGGTGGAGCATGATTTTGACCCTGCCGATTCCACATTGCAGGTAAATCGCTGGATTGCAGGTGAGACGGAGCGCACGGTTCAGACGGTAACACAATCATTGGAAGCGTATCGTTTTAATGAGGCGGCGGCCACTCTTTATTATTTTATCTGGCATGTTTTTTGCGATTGGTATCTGGAGTTTATCAAGCCGCTTTTAAATGAAAGCAGCCAACAGGAGCGTGACGAGACCCGCGCTATGGCGGCGTGGGTATTGGAGAAGATTCTGGTTGTGTTGCATCCGATGATGCCATTCATTACGGAAGAGTTGTATCAGCGCCTTGTGGCAGAGGTCACCGGCAATAAAGAGATGCTGATTAATGCACCGTGGCCGCAGTTTAATAAGACCCTTCAAGATGAGGCAGCAGATGCGGGTATGTCATTTGTGATTGAACTGGTCGCTCAGGTGCGCTCCGTGCGCTCCGAAATGAATGTACCGGCGGGGGCGCGTCTCAATTTGATTATTAAGGAAGCTGGTGCGGACATAAAAAACCGTATAGAGCGCCATAAGGGTATTATTGAGCGTTTGGCGCATCTTGGAGGTATTCATATTGGGGGGGGGGCACAGGCTCTCTCAGGGTCGGCACAGATTGTTTTGGGGGATGCACTTTTTCTGTTACCTTTGGGAGAGACTATTGATGTTGAGGTTGAACTCAAACGTCTGGATAAGAAAATCCAAAAGGCGCAAGGCGATCTTGAGCGGATAGAGAAACGTCTTGGTAATGAAAAATTCGTAGAGCAGGCACCGGCGAGTGTTATTGAAGACAATAAGGAGAAGAAAGAAGCCGCCGCACTGGTGTTAGCCAAACTCCTTGGGGCCCGTCAGCGAATGAGTGAATGACTTTATGCAGGGATGGATAAAATGAACGTTCATAAATTTGATAAATCAAAACTACCCAGCCGTCATGTAACAGAGGGGCCGGAGCGTGCCCCCCATCGCTCTTATTATTATGCTATGGGGTTGACGGAAGAAGAGATCAACCGTCCGTTTGTCGGGGTTGCGAGCTGCTGGAATGAGGCTGCGCCTTGTAATATTGCTCTGATGCGGCAAGCGCAATCAGTTAAGGTGGGCGTGAAGGAATCTTTTGGTACGCCACGGGAGTTTTGCACCATAACGGTAACCGATGGCATTGCTATGGGTCATCAGGGCATGAAGTCCTCACTGGTAAGTCGGGAGGTTATTGCCGATTCCGTAGAGTTGACCATGCGGGGTCATTGTTATGATGCGCTTGTGGGGCTGGCGGGGTGCGATAAATCTCTGCCCGGTATGATGATGGCCATGTTGCGGTTGAATGTGCCCAGTGTGTTTATTTATGGGGGATCTATTTTACCGGGCCAGTTTAAGGGCCGTGATGTAACGGTGCAGGATGTGTTTGAGGCAGTTGGACAACACGCTGCCGGACAGTTGGGGGAGGATGATTTGCGTGAGCTGGAGTGTGTTGCGTGTCCGGGGGCCGGCGCATGTGGGGGGCAGTATACGGCCAATACGATGGCCTGTGTTTCGGAGGCTATAGGTTTGGCATTGCCTCATTCAAGTGGTGCACCGGCGGTTTATGAGAGTCGTGATGCCTATGCAGAGGCGAGCGGACAGGCTGTTATGGCACTTGTGGCCGATAATCTGCGCCCAAGAGATATTGTAACCCGCAAGGCGTTAGAAAATGCGGCGGCGGTGGTAGCCGCAACAGGGGGGTCTACCAATGCAGGGTTGCATTTGCCGGCCATGGCTCATGAGGCGGGGATTGATTTTGACTTAATGGAGGTTGCTGAAATCTTCAAACGCACGCCGTATATCGCTGATTTGAAGCCCGGGGGGCAATATGTAGCCCGTGATATGTATGAAGCGGGCGGGGTGCCAATGTTATTAAAGGTATTGCTGGAGGGTGGTTATCTTCATGGCGATTGTTTGACGGTAACGGGTAAGACATTGGCTGAAAACCTTGAGGGTATAAGTTTTGACCCTGAGCAGAAAGTCATTTATCCGGTATCGGCACCCTTGTCGCCTACAGGCGGTGTTGTGGGGTTGAAAGGCTCTCTTGCGCCGGAGGGGGCGATTGTAAAAGTTGCGGGGATGACATCACTCAGGTTTTCAGGGGCGGCACGGTGTTTTGACTGTGAGGAAGATGCCTTTGCGGCTGTAGAGCGTGGTGAGTATGAGGCTGGGGATGTTTTAGTGGTCCGTTACGAAGGGCCACGTGGGGGTCCGGGTATGAGAGAGATGTTGTCCACCACTTCGGCTCTTTACGGTCAGGGGATGGGAGATAAAGTTGCGTTAATTACGGATGGCCGTTTTTCCGGAGCTACCCGGGGGTTTTGCATAGGTCATGTAGGACCGGAGGCTGCTATGGGGGGGGTTATCGGGTTGTTGCGCAATGGCGATATGATTCATATTGATGCTGGGGAGGGTGTTTTGGATGTTGATTTAGATGAGGCGGAGTTAGAGCGTCGTCGTGAGAGTTGGCAGCCGCCGGAGAGAGGTTATACATCGGGTACATTGTGGAAGTATGCCGAGCAGGTTGGTCCGGCGTACAAGGGTGCGGTGACTCACCCCGGTGGTGCGGTGGAGCGCCAATGCTACGCAGATATTTAAAATGCATCCGGCACTATAGGTAGAAACCGGAAAAGCAAACTTAAGGTCTCAATTCAACGATGACCGGCACGTGATCAGAGGGTTTTTCCCAATCCCGTACTTCCCGGTGAATAATGCATGACGCAAGCGTATCCGTTGCTTGTGGTGAAAGTAACAGATGGTCTATGCGTATGCCATGATTACGCCGCCATGCTCCCCCTTTGTAATCCCAAAAGGTGTAGGCTGGCGCTTCATCATTGCAAGCCCGCAGAGCATCCGTGAAACCAACGTTCAATAAAGATCGAAAACGATCACGGATAGAGGGCAAAAACAGCGCATCAGACTCCCAGGCCGGGGGGTCATAAACATCCCGCTCTTCCGGTATGACGTTATAATCTCCGGCTAAAACAAGAACTTCTTCATACTCCAGCAAATTTAAAGCGTGGGCATGAAATGCCTCCATCCACTCTAACTTGTAGTCATATTTGGGGCCGGGTGCCGGGTTGCCATTGGGCAAATAAAGTGAGGCTACCCGTATCGGAGCCATTCCCGCAGGTGCGATAACGCCTTCTATATAACGGGCCTGCTCGTCCTGTTCATAATCTGGAATTCCCCGTTGGATATCCTCGATGGGAAAACGGGACAATAAAGCGACGCCGTTATATGTTTTTTGTCCGTGGGTGACGACGTTATAACCCAAATCATCAAACGGTTGGTGAGGGAAGTCTTCGTCCGTACATTTGATTTCTTGCAAGCAGACCACATCGGGTTTTTTCTGCTCAAGCCATGTAACTACCTGAGGTAAACGTGCCCGAACCGAGTTCACATTCCATGTCGCGATAGCAATGTTACTCACAAGCTTATATCACAGAGAAAAAGACGTCCCACAGCCACACGACGCTGTTGCCTGAGGATTACGCACTTGAAAGGACGCCCCAATAATATCCTCAACAAAGTCAATCTCAGATCCGGCCATATAATCAAGGGATACGCTGTCTATCAAAACAACCGCACCTTGTTTTTCAATAACATGGTCATCATCCTGACGGGTTTCCTCCAGCGTGAATCCATATTGAAAGCCGGAGCAGCCTCCACCGGAGACCGAAACCCGCAACATGGCATCCCGCTCTTCCGAGGCTAGAATGGTAGCAATCCGCCGGGTGGCAGAATCAGACAGGGTAACAGGGGCGGGAGAAGTCGTAGTATCCATCAGGGCATAATCCTATTTCAGAGACATCTATAATATAGTATCTCTTACCCATCATTATAACCCGTTTTGGTTAAAATTTCATATCGCCTGTCTGGCCTGTTTGAGCTAGACATTATACAGGGGTAGACAACAGGGTCGATGAACGTTTTTGCCGTTTTTGAAAATTACCTCTACGAGGGGTTGGATAGTCTAGTGAAGGATGGCGTATTGCCTGAGAACCTTGACTACACCCGTATTACCGTGGAGCCCCCCCGTAATCCTGACCATGGTGATATTGCGACCAATGTAGCCATGGTGTTGGCAAAACCTGCCGGTCTGAAACCTCGCCATATTGCTGAGGCTTTAGTAGAGGGTCTTAAGGGTCGCGAGATGATCGCGGGCATTGAAATTGCCGGCCCGGGATTTTTGAACATTCGTCTTTCAGAGACATCCTTGCGCGATATTGCTGGTTATGTGTTGAAGGCCAACCGGCGTTTTGCGGCAAATTCTTTCGGAGCGGGGCATAAGGTAAATGTTGAGTATGTTTCCGCTAATCCCACCGGCCCGTTGCATATAGGTCATACACGGGGCGCTATTTTTGGAGACGCACTGGCGAATCTGCTGGCATGGACGGGCCATGAGGTGTGTCGTGAGTATTATATTAATGATGCGGGGGGACAAATAGACACACTTACCCAGTCGGTCTGGTTGCGGTACAGGGAGGCGTTGGGTGAGGATATAGATTCAATGCCGGAGGATAGCTATCCGGGAGATTATCTAAAACCGGTTGGAGCGGCGTTGGCTGATCAATATAAGGATACGTTGCTTAGTAAGCCGGAAGATGAGTGGCAATCTGTGGTGCGGGATGCGGCGGTTGAAGCTATGATGGCGCTTATCAAGGAAGACATGGCTACGCTTGGTGTACACCATGAGGTGTTCTCTTCTGAGCGGTCCATGATTGGAGATGGCAAACTTGAGGCTGCCATTGGCATTCTGCAAGAGAAAGGCTTGCTTTACAGGGGCATCCTGAAGCCACCAAAGGGCAGGGAGTCTGATGAGGAGTCCGGTGAGGAGTGTGCGCCGGAGCCGCAGTTGCTCTTTCGGTCAACCCAATTCGGAGACGATAGAGACCGTGCCGTTCAACGCTCCAACGGGTTGTTTACATATTTTGCGTCTGACATTGCCTATCATCTGGATAAATTCCGGCGAGGATATTGTAACATGATCGGTGTGTGGGGCGCTGACCATAGCGGTTATATTAAGCGGTTACAGGCAATGGTGACGGCCATTACCGATGGCGAGGGGGCGGCTGAAATCAGGATTTGCCAGCTGGTCAGGTTTTTGCGGGATGCGCAACCCGTCAAAATGTCAAAACGGGCCGGAGAGTTTGTAAGCGTACGGGATATCGTCAATGAAGTGGGGGGGGATGCGGTGCGGTTTATGATGTTGTATCGCCGTAACGATGCTCCGCTGGATTTTGATTTTGAGAAGGTTAAGGAGCAGTCGAGAGACAATCCTATTTTTTATGTGCAATACGCCCATGCGCGCATTTGCTCGGTTTTGCGGGTTGCGGTGGAGCCGGAAAATGGTTTAACACTGCAAGAGATAGAACCGGAAGTGCTGGCAGGGGCTGATTTTAAACAAATTTCTGATGAGTTAGAAATGGCTTTACTTAGGCAGGTGGCGGCCTTTCCACGCCTTATTGCCAGTAGCGCCATGACACGGGAGCCTCACAGAGTGGCCTTTTATCTCTATGAATTAGCCTCTACCTTTCATGCTCTCTGGAATAAGGGCAGAGATGATTCTGCTTTGCGCTTTATTAGACAAGATAATAAGCCGCTTACGCTGGCACGTCTCGGGTTGATAACGACAGTTGCCTTTATTCTGGCTGAAGGGTTAGAAATTTTGGGGATTACGCCTGCCCGTGAAATGTGATTTCCTGAACGACAGGGGTGTTATACTATCTGTAGGGCAATAGATTCGTTCAGGAGAAAACCATGACCATGCCAGATGACTTACCGCCTATGAAAAGCGGCTATGACTACGCCAGAGATGCAAAGTCCGAGCAGGGCAAATCGGGTCGGCCTGTCTATTGGCTATCTGCGGCAGTTGTCGTGGTGGTGGTGTTTTTTCTTGGGTTTTATACAGGCCAATCAGGGAGGTTTTCGGACCCGGAGGGTACAGGGCTTCCTGTTATAGAAAGCCGGAATGAGCCGGTTAAAGTAAAGCCGGAAGATCCGGGTGGATTGAAGATTCCTCATCAGGATAAAAAGATATATGAAAGAATTACCGGTGGGGAGGACGCTAGTGGTGCCAGTAAGGATAGCCTTACCGCTTCCCGGATAACGGAAGATATGGAAGAGATGGTTAAGGAGGTGGATGCGGGCAACGGGCCTGTTTCGGCTCCTCCCGTTTCGGCTTCTGTTGCCACACAGGATGCTATTGCGCCGGCAAAGCCAGCCGTAGCGTCTTCAAATAACAAAAAGACACACTACCGGGTGCAGATTAGCTCCTGGAGAAGTGAGTCTGATGCTCAAAAAGCTTTGGCAAAGGCTCTGTCTCAGTATCCGGAAATTAAAGATATGGAAGGCGTGATTCTCAAGGTTAATATTCCTGAGCAAGGTGTTTTTTATCGCGCTCAGTTGCAATCATTTACACACAGTAGCGATAAGGCTTTTGCACAAAGCAAGTGCAATTCTCTCAAAAGGGAAGGTGTAGACTGCTTTGTAGTGTCTTTGTCGTCTGGTTCCTGACTTCCCGGGCGCCGTTTCGTGCCCGAAGCGTTTATTGCCGCCAAAGCATTCATTGCAGGATGTAGGGGTGCGCAACTGACGCACACGGAGCGTGATTTTTTTCGCGAAGCTAATCCATGGGGTTTTATTCTGTTTTCCCGTAATTGTGCGTCTCCTGAGCAGGTTTATTCATTAACACAGGACTTGCAGGATTCTGTTGGACGGAATGCCCCCGTTCTCATAGATCAGGAAGGGGGGCGGGTTGCACGGTTGAAACCTCCGCACTGGTCTTTGTTTCCACCGGCGCAGATCTATGGCACTCTTTATGAGCAAGATCCTGAGCGGGGCATGGAAGCCGTTTATCTTGGTGCACGGCTTATGGCTCATGAACTATGCACGGTGGGGGTGAATGCGAATTGTTGGCCGGTGCTTGACGTGCCGGTTGAGGGGGCTGATCCGGCCATTGGTGATAGGGCTTTTGGAAATAATCCGGATGTTGTAACGGCTCTTGGGCGGTCGGCGGGAGCTGGATTGTTGGAGGGCAGTGTTCTTCCGGTTGTAAAACATATACCTGGTCAGGGGCGGGCACTGAGGGATACTCATAAGTCATCGGCTTGTATTTCAGCCTCGACGGATGAACTTTTACAAACCGATTGGGTGCCATTTCGGGCATTGAATGATTTGCCCATGGCCATGACGGGGCATGTAACGTACGAAGCCATTGATTCAGATAATCCGGCAACATTATCGTCCCTAATTATTGATTCTGTTATTCGGGATCAGATAGGCTTTGATGGTCTTCTTTTGAGTGATGATATCAGCATGAGGGCTTTGTCGGGAGATTCAGCGGAGCGGTCTCTTATGGCCTTAAAGGCCGGGTGCGATGTGGTTGTGCATTGTAACGGCGACTTGCAAGAAATGGCCGCAATTGCGGGCGTTGCGCCGCTTCTTGAGGGGCGGGCGGCGCACCGGGCCGCTCGGGCTCTTGAGCAGGGCACAGAAGTACGAGATATAGAGTCTTCCGCACTAATCAGGCGTTTTGAAACTCTGATGGAAGGTGTATGGGCACCGTCGCCATGACGGAGTGAGGAGATAAGAATCCCATGACCTGAGGGCTTTGTCAGGTTATAACAAGACATGAGTATCAATCAGCCAGAAACGTCAGTGCTGGATGAAGGGCGATTCAGTGATCTGGATCCGGCTCAGGTTCTGGTTCTTACATTAGAGGGTTATGAGGGGCCTCTGGATGCTCTCTTATTTTTAGCGCGAGAGCAAAAGGTTAATCTGGCTAAACTCTCTATGCTGAAACTGGCGGAGCAATATCTGACTTTTATAGAGTCCGCCCGTGACTTATCTATGGAGTTGGCGGGGGATTATCTGGTTATGGCGGCGTGGTTGGCGTATATGAAGTCCCGCTTGTTGCTGCCACCGGATGATGAAGATGAAGAGCCGAGTGGTGAGGAGTTAGCTGCTCAGTTAGCCTTTCGTTTGCGGCGGTTGGAGGCGATGCGTACGGTGTCCGCTCAACTTTTAGCCCGTAATCAAATGGGAGAGAACGTGTTTCCGCGAGGTGCTCCCGAGGGGATTCATATCTTAAAACGGAGTATCTATAGTGCAACCCTTTATGACTTGCTCAAATCTTACTGTGACCATAGGAACAAAAAAGATATACCAACGTGGCAGCCAAAAAAACGGGCTGTGTTGAGTTTAACGCAGGCGCGTAAGCAGCTGGAAGACAGGCTGGGGCTAGTGGTGAGTTGGGAGCGTCTTGAGACCTTTTTGCCGAAGGATTTTCTGGCCATTGGCATGCCTCAGTCAGCACTGGCCAGTACGTTGGGTGCGTCTTTAGATCTGGTTCGGGATGGACGGGCGGAATTGCGTCAACTTGGGGCTTTCGCGCCGCTTTATGTGCGTCCTGCTCAACGTGATTCTACCGCAGAAGAAGAGTCTCCGGTCAGTACAGAAGAGAACTCAACACAGATAGAGAAAACGGATAATGGATGATGGATGAGCATTTGCGGATGATAGAATCTGTGTTGTTTGCAGCGGCGGAGCCTCTTGATGAACAAAGCATAGCAGCCCGATTGCCGAAGGATGCCGATGTACCGGCTTTGCTTGAGACTTTAAGGGAAAATTATGAGAGGAGGGGGGTCAATCTTGTATATGTGGCGAAGAAATGGATGTTTCGGACAGCCCCGGATATGGCTCCTTTGATGGAGCGTGAGAAGATTGTTCGTCGTCGTTTGTCACGTGCGGCTATGGAGACGTTGGCAATTATTGCCTATCATCAATCGGTTACGCGGGCGGATATTGAGAGTATTAGAGGGGTTAGTGTATCACCCGGAACGATGGATACATTGCTGGAGACGGGCTGGGTGCGTATTCGAGGACGGCGGAAGACGCCCGGGCGGCCTGTGGTATATGGCACGACGGAAGCGTTTTTGGTGCATTTTGATTTGGAAGACGTTGCAAGCTTGCCCGGTATGGACGAGTTAAAGGCGGCGGGTTTGTTGGATTCCCGATTGCCGGGTGATTTTCAGATGCCTATGCCCGGTCAGGATGATGATGAAGTGCTTGATCCTTATGAAGATGAGGACGAAGATGGAGATGAAGATGCCGGAGTTGATTTATCGGAGAGCGTGAAGGAGTGACAGAACTCTTAATACCGGCATGGCTCACATGGCTCATTTAGCGCTTAGAAATATATCCCACCGCTACGGGGACATGCTGGCAGTTGATGATGTATCGCTTAGTCTGGAGGGAGGGCATGTTCTTTGCCTTTTAGGGCCATCGGGTGGTGGCAAAACAACGCTGTTGCGCATTGTGGCGGGTCTGGAGCGGCAGACGGCGGGTGAGGTTTTGAGGTACGGGGAGTTGATAGCGGACAGCACATCTCTCTTTGTGCCTCCGGAAAAGCGTAATATGGGGCTGATGTTTCAGGATTATGCTTTATTTCCTCATTTGAATGTGTTTGACAACGTAGCGTTTGGGTTACGGGGATCAGCTGCCGGGGAGAAACGGGAGCGGGTGATGACCATGCTTTCCCATGTGGGCATGACAAATTTTGCGGACGCCTACCCTCACCGCTTGTCCGGTGGTGAACAACAGCGTGTCGCGCTGGCCCGTGCTTTGGCACCTGAGCCGGAGATTATGTTGATGGATGAGCCGTTTTCAGGGCTTGATCGCCGGTTACGCAATGACATTCGTGATGAGACGTTGAAGATGTTGAAATCTGCCGGCGTGACGACGCTTTTGGTCACACATGACCCGGAAGAAGCCATGCGGATGGGGGATTGTATTGCCCTGCTTCATCAGGGGAAATTAATGCAGTTGGGGTCACCGGAAGTTTTATTTAGAACACCTGCCACCGAAGAGGTAGCGGGTTTCTTCTCTGATTTCAATACGTTGAATACTATTGTTAAGGATTCTTGTGTAGAAACCCCTCTGGGAATTCTTAACATAAAAAATTTTTCTGATGGCACAAATCTCACTCTTATGGTGAGGCAAAGTGCTTTACGGCTAGTTTCCACCGATAAAGTGCTGACAAGTCATTATGACATTGAAGTAGAGGTCGTTCACACCCGGTTTTTGGGGGACTATACGCTAGCTGATGTGCGTATTGACGATATAGTGTGGCAAATTTCCTTATCCAGATCCTCAGAGATAAAGGCGGGAGAAAGAGTGCGACTTGCTCTTGATCCGGACGAAATCCTCATGTTTGAGCAAGAAATGGCGTAAAGATAGTCTAATGGCATATGTACGATTGCATGTTTTAAGCAAAATGTGCCATGGTAGTGTCAGAACATGAACCGGAGAAAGAGTGATGGTACCAAGCTGGGCACAGATATTAATCGTTGTGGTTCTGGTTATTCTGCTGTTTGGACGTGGCAAAATATCCGATTTGATGGGTGATCTGGCCAAGGGGATTAAGAGTTTTCGTAAAGGGCTTGCAGACTCTGATATAGAGCAACCCGAGGCCAAGGAGTCATCTAAACTGGCTGAAAAACGTGAGATAGAGTCGGATTCCAGCAACGGATAAATGGTGCGGACAACCGGTTGTTAGGGGTAGTTTGTCGCAATAATGTGGCGACAATTCAATGTAAAGCGAGCCGAGTATGTTTGATATTGGGTGGCTGGAACTTCTAACACTTGCCGTTTTGGCGATTTTAGTGGTGGGGCCGAAGGATTTACCGCGTTTGATGCGGGGTGTGGGGCGGTTTGTGGCCCGTGCCAAAGCTATGGCGCGGCAGTTTCAAGCAGAGTTTGATGATATGGCTCGCGCTACAGACCTTGAGGGTCTGAGCCAGGATGTGAAGGGGTTTGCTCCACCTCCTTTGATTGGTGAAGAGCGCCGTATGGAGTTGCCTCCTAAGGACATGCCATCGGAAGAGCCGGTAATATATAAAAAGAATAATGAGAGCGAGGGCGAGCAATGACATTTACGCCCACACCAACACCCGCCCCGGATGATGAGGATGCCCACCATATAGAGGCTAGCAAAGCACCCTTGTTGGCTCATCTAATAGAGTTGCGTGGCCATGTGTTGTTTTCTCTTATTGTTTTTGTAGTCATGTTTGGGTTGTGTTTTTATTTGGCGCCGCAGATATTCAACATCTTGCTATATCCTTATGAAAGGGCATCTGAGGCGGGAGATTCTCTTCAACTGATTTATACCGCTCCTCAGGAGTTTCTCTTAACTCAGATTCGTCTGGCCCTGTTTGGGGCACTCTTTTTATCTTTTCCGGTTATGGCAGTGCGCCTTTATATGTTTGTGGCACCCGGACTTTATCGTCAGGAACGGCGAGCCTTTTTGCCCTTTTTGGCCGCAACCCCGGTGTTGTTTTTGTTGGGATCGTTGCTGGTTTATTTTGTCATTATGCCTCTGGCTCTGGCTTTTTTTCTGGATATGGAACAAGCGGGTGGGCCTCAGGAGGCGGCCATTACCCTAATGCCCCGGGTCAGCGAATATCTTAGCCTTGCCATGACACTTATTTTTGCTTTTGGACTGTGTTTTCAGCTGCCGGTGTTGTTGACGCTTTTAGCGCGGGTTGGGTTGTTGCAGGCGGATAGCCTGCGGCGGCAACGCAAATATGCCGTTGTTGGTGTTTTTGCGTTGGCGGCAGTTTTAACCCCACCGGATATTATAAGCCAGATTGGTCTTGGCGTTCCTACCCTACTGCTTTATGAACTGTCTATCTTTTGTGTTGCGGCGGTGGAGAGAAAACAGGCGGCGCAGCGTATGGCAGATAATACGGGTGAGCTGGCCTCCTGACGGGTATTATAACTTATTGATCCTTTATGAGCATTGCGTTGCCCTAGTTAAAGAACGGTTTTGTGTTAGATATTAAACACATAGTGGAAAATCCTGAAGCGTTTGATAAGCATATGATCAACCGCAATGTGTTGCCTTGTGCCGGGCGGCTTATTGCCCTTGATGAAGTCCGGCGAAAAATCATTACAGATATAGAAGTGGCCCGCCGGGATCGCAATGAACTCTCAAAGGCGGTGGGACAGGCGAAATCTTCCGGTGATGAGGCAAAGTCGCAAAACCTGATGGAGGAGGTAGGTGCTCTTAAAAAGCGTATTCAGCAGGGTGAAATTGAATTGCGCACTGTCTCTGATGAGTTTGATGGATTGTTGGCGGGTCTGCCTAATATCCCTCTTGAAGATGTACCGGTTGGTGAGGATGAAGAGGCCAATGTTCTTTATCGTCGATCTGGTGAGCCAGACAGGCTAAACATCACCCCTAGGCAGCATTTTGAGTTAGGGGAAGCCTTGGGCTTAATGGACTTTGAGGCGGCGGCTAGACTGTCCGGTGCACGGTTTGTTGTCTTACGGGGGGCGTTAGCACGGATGGAACGGGCGCTGGCCGGTTTTATGTTGGATATTCACACAAATGAGTTTGGCTATGAGGAAGTGTCGCCTCCTTTGTTGGTGCGGGAGGCGTCCATGTTTGGCACGGGCCAACTGCCAAAGTTTCGTGATGACCAGTTTCACACGGAAGATGATTTTTGGTTGTTACCTACAGCCGAAGTAGCTTTGACCAATCTGGTGCGGGAGACAATTATAGCAGAAGAGGCGCTTCCCTTGCGCTATACGGCTGCTACGCCGTGTTTTCGTAAAGAGGCAGGTGCGGCCGGGCGTGATACACGAGGGATGATAAGACAGCATCAATTTACCAAGGTGGAATTGGTGAGCATTACAACACCGGATATGTCTCTTGAAGAACTGGAGCGAATGTTGTCTTGCGCTGAGCAAGTGCTAAAGCGGCTTGGGTTACCGTATCGGGTTATGATTTTGTCCACCGGTGACATGGGCTTTTCCGCATGTAAAACCTACGACGTTGAGGTCTGGATGCCGGGACAAGGGGTGTTCAGAGAGATTTCCAGTTGTTCTTTGTGTGGCGACTTTCAAGCGCGACGCATGCAGGCCCGGTATCGCAAACAAGGCGAAAAAGCACTGGCTCATGTTCACACCTTGAATGGTTCCGGCCTTGCCATAGGACGCACTATGGCGGCTATTCTGGAGAATAACCAGTGTGAGGACGGGAGCATCGCTATTCCCACAGCCCTGCAACCCTATATGGACAACAAAAAAGTGATAAAACCCGTATGACATCCCCACCTAGGATTTTGATTACCAATGATGATGGTATCCATGCACCGGGTTTAGAAGCCCTTAAGACCATAGCGAAGACTCTCAGCCGTGATGTATGGGTTGTAGCCCCTGAAACCGAACAGAGCGGTGCGGCTCACTCGTTGACTCTTTCGTTACCGTTGCGGCTGAGAAAACTAAATCCGCAAATGTTTGCGGTTCAGGGAACACCGACAGATTGTGTGGTGATGGCCGTTCATCACATTATTACGGATAAAATGCCCGACCTCGTACTCTCCGGCGTAAATAGCGGGCAAAATATCGCAGAGCATGTGGTCTATTCCGGTACCATTGCAGGTGCCATGGAGGGAGCTATGCTGGGTATTCCTTCCATAGCTTTGAGTCAGGCCTATGGATTTGAAGGCCACGAAAGAATTCGCTGGGATACGGCTATTCGCCATGGACCCGATATTATTCGCACTTTGATAAAAACCGGCTGGCCAAAAGATATCATTCTGAATATCAATTTTCCTGATACGGCACCCGATAAAGTCACGGACCTTGAGGTAACGCGTCAGGGTAAACGGGATCAGTCCCTGATACGCGTTGAGCCTCGTGAGGATGGTCGGCGGCGCTCTTATTTTTGGATTGGCTTTGAGAGTATTCAAAGTCGTCCGCCTTCAGGGACTGACCTTAAGGCTATCTATGAGGGTCGTATATCTGTGACACCGCTCCACATGAATATGACTCACCAGAGTTCACGGCAGCATCTGGCGCAAGCTCTTGATGGCTTGATTGAAACGCCAAAAGAAAAAAAGCAAAAAGAGAAGAAGTCAGAAAGTAAGAAATAAGAAAAATTCGAAATTGTACTTTGCGATCCTGACCCGGCGTTTAAGTATTATGGTGTGTATAAGTGAGTGGCTTATACATTTGGTTAGAGGGGTTGCTAAGGAAATATTAAGAGGAACCTTAGGGTTAAGTGTAGCAAGATAGGGTGCGAAATATTGCAAAAAATAGCGGAATAAAAGGATGATGATACGGTTTTTTGCGGTGAATTTTGGGTATGTTTTGGCAATAGCTATGGTGGCCATGCTGGCAGCTTGTGGGACAAGCAGCAAAACGCCGTGGTATATAGCTCACGCTGAAGGGCAAAATCGGCAGACGCAGCAAACACTGTTAAATCCGGCAAGGCCGGATGTTTTACCACAGCCCCGTTCTCAACAGTCAAAGGATGTTATTGCCTTGCCTGTAACACAAGCCGGAGCAGGCCAGCAGATAAGCGTGAGCAAAGGCGAAACTTTGTATGGCATTGCGCGGCGAACAGGCACACCGCTACGGGCGCTCATTGATGCTAATAAGCTGAGGCCTCCTTATACGCTGCAGATCGGACATCGTTTGGTGATTCCGGTTATGCAACGCTATCATGTGAAAGGCGGTGATACTCTATACAGCATCTCACGGCGGTATGGGGTGGATATGGCCTCTCTGGCCTCCCTCAATAATCTTAAAGCGCCGTATGGTATTGTACGCGGACAAGTGTTGCGCGTGTCTTCCTCACTTGACGCAAATCAACTAACAACAGATGCTGAATCGCCTGTTGTCGTAAACCCTCAGCCCCAAAGCCCATTTTCCTGGCAGCGTGTTGCTGAGTCAAAACGTACTGGCCAAAATGTCCTAACTCCCCTCTATCGCCCCTCAAAGAAGGGACCCCAATTTGTATGGCCCGTGAAAGGCGGTGTACTATCCGGCTATGGGCCTAAATCTAATGGGCAACGTAATGATGGGGTTAACATCTCAACACCGGAAGGCAGTATCGTTAGAGCTGCTGCTGATGGCGTGGTCGCATATGCAGATGATGGTCTTGCGGGATATGGCAGAATGCTACTCATTCGCCATAAAGGGGGGTGGGTTACGGCATACGCTCACAATGCGGTGTTGTTAGTTAAACGGGGTGACAGGGTTAGACAGGAGCAAGCCATTGCCAGATCAGGACGCACCGGTAATGTCACAATACCGCAGGTTCATTTTCAAATTCGCAAAGGAGGTAATACAATTAATCCGGTTAAACACCTCGGGTAGAGATTTACTTTTGTCCGGGTTGTACCCATGATTTTGACTTAAGGTGTACTCCCTGTGATCCTGCTAGATCCTGTATAAACTGCCAGGCAACCCGTCCGGATCGATCACCCCGCCCGACAGCCCATGCCAAAGATTTTTCTCTTATGTCCGATGTATCTAGTTTGTAACGGTGCGCATAATTATCAATCATGGCAAGATAATCATCCTGATTACAGGAGTGGAATCCTAACCATAAACCGAAACGGTCCGACAATGATATGCTCTCTTCTACTGCTTCAGAGGGGTTGATGGCCGTTGATTGTTCATTTTCTATCATCTCTCTGGGCATCATGTGGCGCCGATTGGACGTAGCGTAAAATACAACATTGTCGGGGCGGCCCTCAAGACCACCCTCCAGAACTGTTTTTAGAGATTTGTAGCTGGTGTCTCCCTTGTCAAAAGATAAATCATCGCAAAAAACAATAAACCGCTGTGATGACGACTGTAGCGTAGTCATTAAACGGGGCAGGCTTTCAATATCTTCACGGTGAATCTCTACCAGAGACAAAATACCATCCTGCTCTTCAACCAGCGCTCCCCACACTGCCTTAACGAGAGAGCTCTTTCCCATACCCCGCGCACCCCATAGTAGAGCATTATTGGCGGGCAAGCCCCTGGCAAATCGCCGCGTGTTGGTTAGGAGTTGCTCAATGGCATAATCAATGCCCTGTAACATATCAATGGCAACACCGTTTACGTGAAAAACCGGCTCCAGAGAGTTTTTATCAGCGTCCCAGATAAAGGCGTTAACCTTGTCAGAGACGATTGAGGGGCCAGTAGGGGTTAAGCGGTGTTCCAGCGCCGTAGCAATACGAGCCAGCAGAGCAGGGATATCTGAGTCTGATTTTGGCATGCTATCAGGCCTTCATTAATACGCACTATAAGAAGCTATACTCTTTAATTAATCCTAACAGGGTTGCCCGTGCGGTCAATCGGCGTTTATAGTCTTCCCCGCACTGATATTCTATGGAGGAAAAATGCTTATTACCCCGGCTTATGCTCAGACTGCTTCAGCAGGCGAAGGTGATTTTTTGATTACCTTGCTACCTTTCGTTGCTGTTTTCGCTATCATTTACTTTTTAATCATACGTCCTCAGCAAAAAAGGGTAAAAGAACATAGAGCCATGGTGGATTCTGTCCGGCGTGGTGATACGGTGGTCACCGCTGGCGGGTTAATTGGTAAAATCCATAAAGTTATGGAAGATAATGAATGTATCGTAGAGGTTGCTGACAATGTTCGGTTACGGGTTGTCAAGAGCACCTTGAGTGATGTTAGAGCACGAACGGAGACAGCGTCTTCTGACGGTAAGTCAGACTAGTCAAATTAACAGACTTTATTGAGGGCAGAGCAGAGCTTCATGTTATATTTTGCACGCTGGAAAATTATTCTAATTATTGTTATCTGCCTTGGGGGCGTTTTGTTTGCCTCACCTAACGTGTTACCGCGTTTTGTGCTGGGGGAGTTTCCGGATTGGATACCTCATCAGCAGGTTAATCTTGGGCTTGACCTGCGGGGTGGTTCTCATTTGTTGTTGGAAGTTGACATGGGCGCTGTCTCTAAGGAGCGTCTGGAGGTTTTGCGTGATGATGTGCGTGTAGCCTTGCGTCAAAACTCTGTTCGTTACCGGGGATTAGCCTCTACGGCGGATGCTGTAGTTGTCACAATTATTGAGCCGGATCGTGTGTCTGCTGCACGGGAGGCTCTTGAGACCCTCATATCTCCTCTACCGGTCTCTCTTTTAAACCCCGTTTCAACGCCGGATATTGAAATTGTTGAAGAGGGACAATCTTTTACAGTACGCCCGAGTACACAGGCAACCTTGCAACGCAATCAGTCAACTCTGGCTCAATCCATTGAGATTGTAAGACGCAGGGTTGATGAACTGGGAACCACGGAGCCAACCATTCAGCGTCAGGGAGCACAGCGTATCCTTGTTCAGGTACCCGGGTTAGATGACCCGGAAAGGCTTAAGGATTTATTGGGGCAGACGGCTAAGATGACGTTTCACTTGGTGAACACACAAGCCGCTCCTGATGCAATTAGAACAGGTCGCGCACCGGCCGGATATGAAATCCTCTATACGGAAGAAGAAGAGGGGGTACCGTCGACGCCTCTTGTTGTTCAAAGACGGGTCATGGTTAGCGGAGAAAATCTTGTAGATGCCCAACCTTCGTTTGACGAATACAATATGCCCGTTGTGACTTTTCGGTTTGATACGGCCGGAGGGCGGCGGTTCGGTGAAATTACCCAGCAAAATGTCGGCAATCCCTTTGCCATTGTTCTGGATGGTAAAGTAATAAGCGCACCGGTTATCCGGGAAGCTATCTTGGGAGGTTCCGGACAGATTAGTGGCAATTTTACGGTGCAATCCGCGAATGATTTGGCAATTTTATTGCGAGCCGGTGCCCTGCCTGCGCCTTTGCACATATTGGAGGAGCGCACGGTGGGGCCGGGGTTAGGAGCTGATTCTGTCCGGGCAGGCAGTATTGCCTCTCTTTTTGGGTTGGTGGGTGTGATTGTGTTCATGTTCCTGAGTTATGGGCGGTTTGGCTTTTATGCCGATGTGTCGTTGTTGGTGAATCTCACTCTGATCTTGGGAGTGTTGTCTTTGTTACAGGCAACTTTAACGCTTCCCGGTATAGCCGGTATTGTCTTGACCATCGGTATGGCTGTGGATGCGAACGTGCTTATTTTTGAGCGCATCCGCGAAGAAATTCGTAGTGGAAAGCCTCCCCTGCGGGCCGTTGATGCCGGATACAGCCGTGCTCTGGGTACTATTTTAGATGCCAATATCACGACTTTAATCGCGGCTCTTGTCTTGTTTCAAATTGGCTCCGGGCCGGTGCGTGGTTTTGCCGTTACTCTGGCCATCGGTATTGTCACGTCTGTATTTACGGCATTCACTCTTACTCGCTTGATGATCACCTGGTGGTTACGCCGCCGGAAACCTCAAGCGTTGGCTATTTAACAGGAAAGTGTTGTCATGATGCGGGTTAAACTTGTTCCCGATCAAACCGCGATTGTCTTTATTCGGTATCGCAGACTGGCCTTTATCGTATCAGGAATGCTCCTGCTGGCTTCTATGGCATTGTTTTTCACCAAAGGTTTGAACTATGGCATTGATTTTCGCGGTGGCACAATGATTGAAATCGGCACCGATGGACCTGCTGATATTGCCGATTTGCGCAATCGGGTTGGAAATTTGGGGTTGGGCGATGTTCAGGTACAACAATTTGGTGAACCGACGGATGTTCTCATTCGGGTTGAAGAGCAAACCGGAGGGGTAGGAGCAGAAGCCATAGGGGCAGATACCGGCGGACAGGGCGGTATTGATGTAGTGGACACGCTTCGTGGGATGTTAGGAGACACAGTCGAATATCGGCGGGTGGAGGTGGTTGGCCCCAAGGTAAGCGGCGAGCTTATTCAATCAGGTGTTATTGCAGTTTTGGTCGCGGTTTTTCTGGTGTTGATTTACATCTGGATTCGTTTTGAATGGCAATTCAGTGTAGGGGCTATTGCAGCGTTGATACATGATGTGGCGTTGACGATTGGCATTTTTTGTTTGCTGCAGTTGGAGTTTAATCTGTCTATTATTGCAGCAATTCTCACTATTGTGGGCTATTCTTTAAATGACACGGTTGTTGTTTATGACCGCATACGGGAGAATTTGCGTAAGTATAAGAAGAAAGATTTGAGTGAATTGATAGATTTGTCTGTCAATCAAACTTTATCACGCACCGTGATGACGTCGGTGACAACTCTCATTGCATTGCTTTCTCTTTATATTCTGGGAGGAGAAGTGATTCGTGGCTTTACTTTTGCCATGATTTGGGGAGTGGTGATCGGGACATACTCTTCGGTTTTTATAGCCTCTCCCATTTTGCTGATGTTAGATATTAAGCGGGATTGGGGGGCTGTTCCCACGCGGACAGGGACTTCGCAATCTTAAATCCGGCTAAAACTGGATTTTAATCTGCTATTGGGGTAAATTAAGCTACGGAAAATAATCGGGGAGATTCTTATGGCTACTCTTCTAACCTCTATTCGTAACACTGTTATCGCGGGCTTTGTTTTGGCCCTTGGTCTTGTTTTTATGTATGCCGGATGGGATGGAGACTTTGGTCATGCCTTTGGCGCTTTTATCTTTCGCTGGTTGCATGTCATCAGTGGCGTTATGTGGATAGGTCTCTTGTGGTATTTCAACTTTGTACAAATACCCAACATGCCCAATATTCCGGATGATCAGAAACCCGCCGTCAGTAAGGTGATAGCACCGGCAGCCTTGTGGTGGTTTCGCTGGGGCGCTATGGCGACCATTGTGACGGGAATTATTCTGGCATTGATGAATGGTTATCTGGTGGATGCTTATACGTTGGGTGCTATGAATGATTTCGTCGTTGAAAAGAATATCACCATTGGTATTGGCATGTGGCTGGGCACTATCATGTGGTTTAATGTATGGTTTGTTATCTGGCCAAACCAAAAGATAGCGCTGGGAATAGTAGACGCTGAGGCGGATGCCAAAGCGGCGGCGGCACGTAAGGCTATGCTGTTTTCACGGACCAATACGTTGCTCTCGATTCCCATGTTATTCGCCATGGTGGCTACGCAAAACCTTTATTAGCAAGGCTGAGTAAATCTCCCGCATTGGGAATAGGCTGTTACCGGTGTGGGTAGTGCTGCCGGATATGTAGCCGGTGAGGTGCGTCGGTTTGATTACGATCGCTATATAGCAGGATTGTTTGCGCCGGGTCCACGGCGGCGGGCTTTATGGGCTTTCTACGGCTTTGTTTTGGAAGTTGGTCGCATACGTCATCGGGTGTCAGAACCTCATGTGGGGGCTATACGTTTTCAGTGGTGGCGGGAGGCCCTTGATGGAGTGGAGCGGAGAAGTGTTGTAAGGCATAACCATCCGGTATTGGATGAGTTGGCGTATGGACTGACATCTCAATGGCTTGAGATTAGAGATTTACAGGAAGTATTGCAGTTATGGCAGCAGGATTTTGATACCTCTCTTGCAGATGATGGATTTTTTAGAGAGAAGGAGGCATGTCTTGGGTGCATGGCGGCATTGGAGTTCAAGGTAGCGGCACGGATTTTGGGGAGCAGCGTAGAGGACGATTTGTTTTGGAGGTCGGTGGGGCTGGCATGGGGGTTAACGCGAGAGTTAAGAGATCAGAGAGAACATTCTGACGTTAAAGGGGGCAATGCGGAAGATATGATTGCGAATGCTCGCCATGCTTTGGGAGGGGTACGGGCAGCTCTTGAGAGTATCCCGACTTCGCTTATGCCATCTCTTTTGCCCTTATCTCTTGTTGAACCGTGGCTGGTGCGTCTTGAAAAGGGACTTGAAGGTGCGCCATGGAAACCTCTTTCGCCTTTGAATCGGCTGTGGCGGATTTTATGGGCTGCCTTACGTGGGCGCTTTTAAAGTTCCTTTATCCAGTTTGTACAAGAGCTCAGGGCACGTGCTGATAGGGCTTCACGTTTTTCCCGGCGATTTGGTTTACGGCGTGTGGTTTTCTCAAGAGTGATGGATGGAAACAGGCCAAAGTTAATGTTCATGGGCTGAAAATCATCTCCGTGAGATTCATGGGTGATATAACGCAGCAAAGCGCCAAGGGCGGCCTCGGTCGGTGGGGGGAGGGGTGCGCGGCCGCGCCGGTCGGCAGCGGTAAACCGGCCTGCCAGAAGACCCGTGGCGGCGCTTTCTACATATCCTTCAACACCGGTAATTTGTCCGGCAAAGCGAATAAAAGGATGAGTTTTAAGGCGCAATACCCCATCAAGAAGTCGGGGGCTGTTAATAAATGTATTACGATGAAGACCACCAAATCGGGCGAAACGTGCCTCCGTTAAACCCGGAATCATGCGAAATATCCGTTGTTGTTCTCCGTGGCGCAATTTGGTTTGAAAGCCCACAATATTATACAAGGTGGCGGCCGCGTTATCCTGGCGCAACTGCATAACCGCATAGGGGTGCTCATCGGGCTTGTGTTGGTTAGTTAAGCCCACCGGTTTCATGGGGCCGTGACGAAGAGTCTCCGGCCCACGGACAGCCATCACTTCAATGGGCA
>JBAJNM010000006.1 GCA_036881865.1 Parvularculales bacterium
CTGATGGGAAATGCCGTAGGAGGCCAGACGGGCGGGGTCGATCACGACCTCCAGAAGTTCGTCGCGGTGTCCCGACAGTTTAGATTCCAGCACCGAGGGTATGCTTTCAATATGATCCTTCAGCACATTGGCATACCGGAAGAGTGTGCGATCCGGAACATCCCCGGACAGGGCCACGAGCATCACCGGTTGCAGAGCGGCGTTAATCTCCATCACGATGGGCTCTTCGCTCTCTGAGGGGAGTTTGGGTTTCGCCAGATCAATTTTTTCGCGCACACCGGCGAGAGCCTCCTGTACATCAAAAGAGACATCGAACTCCAGAAGCATAATGGCGCTTCCCTGATTGGCTATGGAGGTCATGCTTTTCAGTCCCTCCAGTGAGCGCATCTCGAATTCCATCGGCTTGATGAGCAGACGCTCCGAGTCCTCCGGCGATATGCCCGGATGCAGAATAAAGACCGAGACCCAGGGGATAGGAATATCCGGGTCCGCTTCCTTAGGGATGGTAATGTAGGAGAAAACGCCCGCTATGAACAAAACCGCCATGGTCGTCAGGACGGTTCGCCTGTGAGATTGCATAAAATCAATGAGGCCGTTCATGATTGTGGTGCCTTATTTTGGTCCTTATCCCTCTTCAAGGGTAATCTGTACGTTTTGTCCTTCAACGACAAACTCCTGACCGACTGTAATGAGGGTGGCTTCTTGAGGGAGGCCGGTAATCCATACCCCCTCGTTACCGCCTGAGAGCACAGTAACAGGCGCAAAAGTTACGCGGTTATTGCCGTCAATGAGACGAACACCGACTTGTCCATTATCGTTTAATACCAGAGCAGAAGGCGATATATGATGGGCCATAACATCATGGGCGGGGATCTTGACCTCAACCGTGATGCCATCTCGCAAACCGCCATTGTCGTTGGGTATTTCCAGTTCTGTACGAAATGACCGGGTGGCCGGATCGGCAGATACAGCAATAAAACGGATATGCCCTGTGGCTTCTGTGCCATCAGGAAAATGCGCTATACCCGGCGAGTTTTGCGCAATATGACTCACTTCGTTTTCTGAAGCCATGGCTACGGCTAGTATAGGTTGGGAATCAACAATCGTTGCACAAGGCTGGCCGACCTGGACATAATCCCTGACCTCAAGGGGAAGTTCATCAACAATACCTTCAAAGGGGGCTACAATTTTGGTTTTCTCTACTTCTACCTCGTGCTGAGCTACGGCGGCTTGCGCACCATCAAAGGCTGCCTTGACTGCGGCTACTCTGTTTGGGGACATATGCCCCCGCTCCACCAAACTTACGGCTGCATTATATTCCAACTCACGTTGACGCTTTAGGGCACGGGCCTCATCAAGGCGCGCCATTCGCGCTTCAAGGTTTAGTTCACACAATAAATCACCGGCAGAGACAAAATCTCCTTTGGCAACGGGAATGGTTTTGATGGTTCCTGTGGTCTCTGAGCGCACCGATACCTTACGAATAGCCTCCGTCTGGCCCTGTAGTGTGATGGTACTGACAAAGGGTTGGGCGGTGATAATGCGCCCTTTGACGAGAAATACGTCTTTATCCCCTTTGGGGGTTGTCTGAACGTCAAACCCTTGAGGGTTAGGACTGCTGTTGGCTTTATCGTCGTCGGAGGTCATTAAGCCAGACAACAGCCAGCCCGCAGCAACGAGCGCTATGAGGGCGGCGGCAATGTAGGAACGTTTCATGAGAGAACCCTGAGTTGTAACCCTATGTACGGATTATACACATTATTAGGGATGCCCTAAGAGTAGGCGATATTCATAGTGCATACAAGATTAAACGGATAGTAGGCTAAACTCCGTCGCAGAATTGTATTTTTTATGCTTCTGGCAGATGAGGTAATATTTTAGATATTCTAGGCTCTAGTGCATTATCCTCTAAATGTTCCGCACCACGACCAATACACAAAAGAATTTACCAATGCAGTTCAAAGCCTTCAAAATCATGTGATGGTATATGGATTTAGTGTTTTATGCAAATCTGGTACTCTCCATGAGTACGGCTACCAAATTGTGAATTCAGAGATGGAGAAAGGGTCTCATGGCTATACCTATAGAGCGAGAACAATGGCAATCAAGGTTGGGCTTTATGCTGGCTGCATCGGGGTCCGCGGTAGGGCTGGGAAATATCTGGCGGTTTCCATGGCTTACGGGCGAAAATGGCGGGGGTACATTTCTTTTCACCTATTTGATTTTGATTTTTACCATAGGGTTATCAGTGCTGATGGCGGAGTTTGCTTTAGGGCGGGCTTCTCAGCGTGATGTCGTGGGGGCTTATGAGACCATAGGGAGCAAAAAATGGTCTTGGGTGGGCTATGTTTCCGTCCTGACCGGCCTCTTGATTATGTCTTTTTACTGTGTCGTCGGTGGGTGGACATTATCCTACGCCTTTCGGGCAGGAATGGGTCAACTGGCGGGTGATGATGCTGAGGTTCTTCAGACTATATTTAGCACTTTTACTGCCTCATCCTTAGAGCCGGTTTTTTGGCAGCTATTGTTTATTGTCCTGACAGTCTATGTGGTCATGCGCGGCATAAGTAGTGGTATTGAACGGTGGTCGCGGATTTTGATGCCTATATTGTTGGTGTTACTGGTAGGGCTGGCTATTTGGGTTTTGTTCTTGCCGGGCGCTTGGGAGGGTGTTAAGTACATGTTTTTGCCTGATTTTTCAAAATTCACACCAAGTATGCTCGTGACAGCCCTTTCACAAGCGCTGTTCTCGTTATCTGTTGGCATGGGAGCTATGATTACTTATGGCTCATACTTAAAGCAGCAAGAAAATTTACCTCGGGCAGCCCTTGCTGTAACAGCGTTGGATACATTTGTTGCCCTTGTGGCTGGTCTGCTTATCCTGCCGGCGGTCTTTGCTTTCGGGTACAGTCTCGATGGTGGTCCCGGCCTTGCCTTTGTAACCTTGCCCGCGATCTTTTCCGGGTTGCCTGGTGCATTGGTACTATCCACGGCATTCTTCTTGTTGCTTGCCATTGCGGCGTTGACATCAGCGGTCTCTATATTGGAGGTGGCCGTCGCGTGGGTTCATAGTCAGGTTAGTGTGTCACGCCAAAAATCGGCTTTGTTGGTTGGGGTGATTGTGACGATTATGGGTGTTCCTGTCTCACTGTCGTTCGGCATATGGCAGGATGTCACCTTGGTCGGGCTGAACTTGTTTGAACTGGCTGATGGACTGAGTGGCAAAATCATGTTGCCTGTAGGTGCTCTTGCGCTAGCTATCTTTGTGGGTTGGATCGTCTGGCCTAGGATACGCGACGAGGTTCTTCAGGGAAGTGAGGGTTCTGCCGCTACGGTCAGGGTGTGGGGTTTTATCTGTCGATATATTGCTCCACCGGCCATTGTTGTTATTTTGGTGGCAGGGCTTATTTCCTGACGGGAGTCTTGTCTCTAGAGACCTAATCTCTGTCGGGGTGTGCCTCTTGACGGGGGGAGGTGCTATCGGGTCAGGGTTTCGGGTAGCCAGGTAATCGTCTCGGGCCAGATTAAGAAGACGGTTACCGTCAGGATGTCAGCGACTACAAAGGGGAGTACACCACGGAAAACGGTTGATATGGGAATGTCTTTGCGTATACCTGCAACAACAAAGCAGTTTAATCCAATGGGTGGTGTTACCAAACAGACTTCTGCCATTTTGACGACCACAATACCAAACCAGATGGGGTCGTATCCAAGGGCTATAACAGCGGGATAAACCACGGGAAGGGTGAGCAAAAGCATGCCGATGGCATCCATAAACATGCCTAATATGACATAGCTCGCTAGGATACAGATCATAATAACCACAGGTGGGTAGGGCAGAGAAACGACCCATTCGGTAAATTGTGCAGGAATCTCTGTAAATCCTAAAAAACGCACAAAAATAAGGATGCCCCAGATGAGGGCGAATATCATAGCGGTTAGTTTGGCGCTTTCCAGCATGGCATTTTGGAAACTGTGCGCTGATGTTTTGTTGATAAGAGCTATGAGAAAGACGATGGCAGCGCCTAGGGCACCGGCCTCGGTGGGTGTTGCCCAGCCCAGATAAATGGAGGAAAAAATGATGACAACTACCGTAAGAGTAGGCAGAGCACCCGGTAGAGCACGGAAGCGTTCACGCCATGTAACGTTTGGGATTTTGGGGGCAATGGTAGGATACCATCGCACCCAAAGGAGAATGATAATTACATAAATGAGTGCCGAAATAAGACCGGGAATAAATCCGGCTAACAAAAGTTTGCCAACGGATTGTTCTACAACGATAGCGTAAATGACGAGGATAGCACTTGGAGGAATAAGGCTCGCTAGAGTTCCCCCGGCGGCGACAACACCGGCAGCTAGTTGTTTTGAATAACCTGCATTCAGCATTTCAGGGATGGCAGCACGACTGAAGACGGCGGCCGTTGCGGTAGAGGCACCCGATACGGCGGCAAATCCCGCCGTTGCAAAAACGGAAGCGATAGCCAACCCGCCTGGTAGCCAACCAAACCATTTACGGGTGGCATCAAAAAGTTTGGCTGTAATACCTGCATGAAAGGCTAAGTAGCCGATGAGAATGAACATGGGCAGGACTGACAGACTGTAGGTTACCGACTTTGAATGGGGGATGGTACCGGCAAGTCCTGCCCCTGCATCCCATCCGAGGATAATGATAAGTCCACACAAACCAACAAAACTGGCAGCGATATAAATCCGAACTCCCAGTAGAACGCAAACGATGAGACAGCCAACACCAATTAAGCCGATAAGGTTATTATCAATCTCCACGGGGGTCATAGATCTCGTCATTGGGGTTTTGGGTTTTATGCATGCCACTAAGGTTCTGCAAAGAGAGGTAGAATGGTTCAGGAGCGGGTCGTATCAGCAGGCCTATAAACCCGATCGTCATTACAAGAAGCCGCGCCCATAAAAGGGATAGTGAGATGGGGACTACAAGTTTAGAGGGCCACCAGAGATATCTGGCGTCGATGGTGACATCACCGCTTGTATAGGCACGGAGGGCATGGTCGAATCCGTAGCGGATTAAAGTAGCAATAACAAACAAGCCAATGAGTGCTCCAATGAGTTGCATCGCATAAAGCCAGCGCCCACGAAGGCGGTTGACAAGCAACGTCATACGCACGTGATCTCCGGCTCGTTCCGCATAAGAAATCGCAAAAAAAGCGAAGGGTGCCATTAGCAGTTCCACAATATCAATGTAACCAAAAATGGGAGTGTTAAAGACCTGCCGCCCCACGATTTGAGTAATGCCGATGGACATTAACAAAAAGATGCCGATGGCAGCAGCCATGGCAAATAAACGTTCAATTTTACGAACGATAGTATCTGTGCCAATATGAGCCTTAAGGAGCCTACTGCTGGCATCATTATATGAGAGGGGCATGGCGTGTCAGATAATTATAAAAGTATTGATACAGAGAAACTGCTAGGGGGATCTGGCTAGTTTCCTTCTTCGGCGGTGGCGAGGAGATCGTTTAGCAAACTACGGGCATCAAAAAAGCTATTGTTTTCAATAACCCATTCTTCCCAGATGGGTTGTCCGGCAATATCTCTAAACTGTGCAATTTGCGCGTCGGTATAGACGATGCCGGTTAGGTCCTTTTCAAAAAGAGGTAAATTTTTTGCGTCTACATTCTTGTAAGTAGCGCGTTGAATGGTATAAGCCTCTCGTTTGAGGTCGTTTAGTAAGGCCTGATATTGCGGAGGAAGGGCTTCATAAGAGTCTTTGTTAAAGACAACAGCGCACTCTGCGGTGCCGGGGCTGAGATTGACCGTATACCAATCACTTACTTCGTTTACGTTGAAAGACTTGAAACCATAAGTGAAGGGCAGAGACGCTGCATCAATAGTTCCTCTCTCAATAGATGTATATATTTCCGGTGATGGAATAGTGGTTGGGGTAGCGCCCAGTTTTTTCATAGCTTCTCCAATGCCGCCACCTGCCCGTACGCGAAGGCCTTTCCACTCTTCAAGAGAGAGAGGTGGTGCGCCACGACCCATAAACTGATAGGTTGGCAGTAGCGAGGAGATATAGGGAATGGCGTTCCAGCGTTCCATATCAGCGAGAAATGCCGGATGATCAAGTAACATCTCTCGGACTCTTTGCGAGATATCGGGGTTATCAATAGGAAGAAAGGGAAGGGTGAGGATCATCCATGCGGGGTTTTTTCCCGGGTGATAGAAGTTGCAGAAAAATGCTCCCTGAAGAGCGCCAAGGCTGATACCATCAAGATTTTCGCGGGACTTAGAGAGAGCCTCACCATAATGAATTTTAATGCGGAACTTATTATCGGTGCGTTTGGCTATTTGTTCGGCAACATGTTCCATACCGGCGCTCATGGCGCGTTTCTTGCCCCAGAAGGAGATATTCCAGTCAACGACTGGGCCTTGCACTGTCTGTGACCATACGGATGAAGAGTAACAGGTTACTGTGGCAAAAAAAATAACAGTCAAAACTGAAATACAACAACGATAAAGATCGCGGGGGATGGCATACATTTTAAAATCTTCTTTTTTGGTGATTAAGTGGCCGAGGGAAGAGGATTCAGGCTACACTAGAGTGGCGTATCCAATCGGGACAATGATACTTAGGATATTCTGGAGACGATTGCAGGCAACGAGGCTAGCAGGCTCCGGTTGGAGATTGGTCATAATCGTCTGAATCGATCCAACAGGGTGGTAGCTCTCATAGGGTTTTCACGGCGCATGCTCTGCTGCTCTCAAAACTTGGCAAGAGAGTAACTGGGGATGGAGGAAAAAGTGTAGATTTATTATGTTGCCAATAAAATTTCCGAAACTCCTACTTACCCAAATGACTGTCTGGGTTCGTTATCCTCAATGTAACATTTATCCAAACTGCAAGGATAAAAATCCTCAGCATCAGCAAGGGTAACTGTAAAAACTACTGGTCTGGAAAAAGCGAATACCATCACAGTAGCAATTGAAACTGTTCTTAGAATCCCCATTTTAGACCCCTTATTAGGTAGTGCCAAGCCAGCCCATTGCCATAATATTTTACTTTTTTACTTCTACAATGGCAAGCACAAACGATAGCGGCAATCCAAGCGTTTTGGCTTGCCGTTTCTATTGTTAGTACTTTAAATGGAATTAGTTTATTATTCCGCTGTCTCTAATTCTCCAGACAATCTGGGGTATCTCTCAACGGGTGTGCCATCCTCATTCAACCGGAACGGTTTTGCGAAACATGGTTGATTTTTTGGGTGTTTCTGGATGGATGAATTTCGAGTATCCTGCCAAAAGAAGTAACACCAACAGGCTTATGGTGAGTGCGGGGATATCTCTCCAGCGTGAGAAGAACGTCGGTGACAGGGGTGCGGGCAGGCGAATATCAAGGTTGCCGTGCCGATTGATTCCCAGCATGGCGCGGATGCGCCCAAAGGGGTCAATAAGAGCGGAGATGCCGGTGTTGGCTGTGCGGACCATAGGGAGTCCTTCCTCAATGGCGCGCATGACGGCGTGGTCAAGATGCTGCCAGGGACCCATGTACTCACCGAGCCATCCGTCATTGGAGATATTCAGGAGCCATTCGGGACGCTCACCTGCCGGAAGGATCTCACCTGAATAGATGGCCTCATAGCAGATCAGAACGCCCACATCGGGGAGGTCGCCTAGTGGAAGGACAGGCGAGGCGGTTCCCCCAGTATAGCCCCCTTGCCGTGTCAGTGCGTCAACACCAAGCCAGCGCAGCAGTTCTCCGAAAGGGATATATTCGCCCATGGGTGCGAGGTACCGCTTGTCGTAGAAGGCTTCAGAAGTACCACTATCATTGATGACCAGCAGAGAGTTGTAAGCGTACCCTTCGGTGTCGTCGGGTTTCTGCCGTCTGGAACCTGTCAGCAACCGGCCCCCTTCGGGTAGATACTTTGCGAGGCGGTCAAGTAACACCGGTTCGCGTTCCATGAAGACGGGCAGGGCTACTTCGGGCCAGATGACAATCAGCGGCGTCGGTTGTTTTGTATCGCCACCGAGTGAGAGGCTAGGAATACTGTCGGGAAAGAAACTCTGGCGCAAGAGGGAGTTTGCCATATCAACGAGTTTGTCACGGTTTGATCTGTCCTCTTGGGCAAAGTTGGGTTGTACCATACGAATGGCAAGAGAGTCTTCTGTTGGGGGAGTGATGGGCTTTATATGATACGTACCCCACACCCACGCACCGGCAGCCAGCGCTATCAAAAGGGGTGTGGCAATCCATCGTGTGAGATGTCCTGCGCGATAGGATGCGCCCCGGCCATCGGCAAGCAGAGCAGGCGTGAGCGAGAACAGGACACAAAGAAAGGTGAGTCCGTAGACCCCGACGAGGGAAGCCAGTTGCGCCCATGGCAGCACGGCGGTCAGGGTGTTGCCCAGAAGGTTCCAGGGAAGTCCGTTAAGGAGATAATGTCCGCGCGTCCAGTCGGCAAGAGTGAATAGAGACGCCAAGGCGAGAATACGTCCGGGCCCGTCTTGCCAGAAGAACAGGCGGGCGATGAGACAGGCGGCAACGAAGAAAGCGGGCCCTACAAACACTAGGAATAACAGAGGAAAAATGAAGTACCATAGTCGTTCCGGATCAATGAGGAAGGCGTTTGCGGTCCAGCCGGCACCGGCAAGGAAGAAACCTGCGCCGAAAGCCCAGGAAACGACAAGGGTGCGTAGGGCCGTTTGGCGTGGTGTGGGGGATACGCATCCGTCCAGCAGCCAGACCAGCACACACAGGCAGACAGGGAGTGCGGGCAGAAAATGAAAGGGAGCAAGCGCAAGGACACACCCAACTCCCATGAGAAAGGCCAACAGCCAGACTTGATAGCCTCGTAGGTTGCCGATGCGGCTTGCAAGCGCAGATAATGTCATATTGTGTGAGAGCAATTCATTATATTGGTGTGAAAGTAATTCCTTTCCCCTTTCCGCGTCAATATTCAAATTCGGGGAGATTAAATTTCTCTCTAAAGTCTCATTAGGGTGTTTCCGGTAAGATCCATTAGCAGGCTTGAAGTATAAAGTATAATGGCCGAATCCGGCATCAATCTTGAATTTCTTACCGGCCAAAAGAGCAGGAGTGTTGACTACAAGTGTGATTGGGGTAAAAGCCAAAACTGGCTGGGGGAGGAGGATTCGAACCTCCACTGACGAATTCAGAGTCCGCTGTCCTACCGTTAGACGATCCCCCAATATCCACCGCCGTTAGCCTATCTTATTTTTCTAACGTAGGGGAGTATCATGTGCTCTTTTCTCCTATGAGGGTTGCCGGTGCAGGGCTACCGGTTGCCCAATCCAAAAGTTCTACACTATGAACAATCGGTCTTGGAGTATGTCCGGCAATTTGAACTATACACCCAATATTACCGGTGGCAATTACATGGCTACTAGGTGCTTTTAAGGTCGCAGCCTTGCGCTTGCTCAGTTGATGAGCCAGCGTAGGTTGCAGCAGATTGTAAACACCCGCTGATCCACAACATAAGGCGCTCTCTTTAGGGTAGTGGACGTTAAATCCAGGTTTCTCTAGCCGGGTGCCGGGAATATCGCCTGCTTTTTGGCTGTGCTGTAGGGTGCATGGAACATGATATGACACTGAACAGTGTGCCGCCTTGTGATGGATGTCCATAGGGGTCAATTTTTCCGCATACTCCAGGTCAGCATTCATAAACCGCTCATAATCTTGAATGGTTGCACCACAGCCTGTTGTGTTGGTGAGGATGGCGTCCAGATCTTCGCTTTCTACCTCACGATATCATCGGTCAATGGCGTTGCGCATTAGGCGTTCTATTGGGTGCTTGCGCCCTATGTGGTGAGTTAAGAGCACCGCAACAGTTAACGCCTTGCGCTACCGGAAAGAGATGTCCCTGCCCCCGCGGGGTACAATCTTCACCCGCTACTCATGGCATAAACGTAAAATCCGTGAAATCTGCTCCATAGCTTCCGGCAACACCATCACAAGAGGCAGTTGGCGGTTAAGCCATCAGATTCAAAAACGCGCAAACCTTCGTCATCCTGTACGATGCAGTCATCCGGCACAATGTTGTGCAGAGCAGTAATGAGTGCATGGCGTTGCTTCAGGATGGCTGGGTCGGGTAGGGGTAGTTTCATAGGCGCAAGATAGCGCTTGTAGGGTATTCGTCAAAGTGTTGGTTTTATCTGGAGACTATTGGCTATAATAAAGTCATGGCGCATCGTACTCATGGTCGGGGTGGACGCCCTTTGTCAACGCGGGTGCGTACGGCACGAGGGCGGAGCCTCTCTTCTACTCGTTGGCTGCAAAGACAGTTAAACGATCCTTATGTTGAGGCTGCACGGCGGGAGGGATACCGCAGTCGTGCGGCTTGGAAATTACTGGAGATGGATAATCGCCACCATTTTCTTAAGCCTGGCGGACGGGTGGTGGATTTAGGGGCAGCTCCCGGGGGGTGGTGTCAGGTGGCTGCTCGGCGTGTGCGGGCCGTGGAGGGTATGGGAAAAGTTATTGGGGTTGATTTGTTGCCCATAGACTCCATTGCAGGCTGCTTATTAGCTCAGATTGATTTTCTGGAGCCTGAATCGGAAGAAATCATTCGGGAGATGGCGGATGGTCCCGTAGATGTGGTGCTCTCTGATATGGCTGCCTCGGCTACTGGTCACCGCCCGACAGACCGTATACGCGTTATGGCGTTGGCAGAGGCCGCCGCTGATTTTGCTGGAATGATTCTGGCACTAAACGGGGCGTTTTGCGCAAAAGTGTTACAGGGGGGTGCCGAAAGTCATCTTTTAAGAACCCTCAAACGGGAGTTTACAAAGGTTTCTCACGTAAAACCCCGGGCTAGCCGCCCTGAATCCACCGAGCTCTATGTGCTGGCGCAGGGGTTCAGGGGAAAGCGGGTGTCATAGTACCTTCCCATTAGGAGCAAGCCGTGGTATAAACTACCGTCAACCGATGCATTTCATCCTCAGGAGGTTGACCCTTTCTATGACACGCGATCCTATCGCCTCTTATGTGCCTAATAATGGCACGGTGGCCGCTGTTGATACGCCCAACAACGGAGGCGCAATACGTGAAGCCCTGACGTTTGACGATGTTATCTTAGAGCCTGCAGCTTCCAGCGTGTTGCCCGGTGAGGTGAATGTTCAGGGACGCCTCACGCGAGAACTCAGTGTCAATATTCCTCTTATCTCGGCGGCCATGGATACGGTAACCGAAGCGCCTCTTGCTATCGCTATGGCCCAGGCTGGAGGGTTAGGGGTATTGCACCGGAATATGTCACCGGGGCAACAGGCGGAGCAAGTGCGGCGTGTGAAAAAGTTTGAAGGCGGTATGGTCGTAGACCCTGTCACCATTGGTCCCAATGCTACCCTCTCGGATGCCTTAACCCTGATGGAGAATTATAATATATCCGGTATTCCTGTGGTAGAGGACGGCACGGGGAAATTACTCGGCATTTTGACCAATCGGGACGTGCGTTTTGCTAACAATGCTGATGAGCCGGTAGCACAACTTATGACGCGTGAAAACCTGGTAACGGTGCGTGAAGGTGTAGCCGAGGAAGAAGCCAGACGGTTATTACATAAAAATCGTATTGAAAAACTATTAGTGGTAGATGAAACCTATCGTTGCATTGGCCTGATTACGGTTACAGATATGGAAAAGGCAAAACTTTATCCAAACGCTTGCAAAGATGGTCAGGGTCACCTTCGGGTAGCAGCGGCCACAACGGTTGGGGATGAAGGATTTGAGCGCACTGAAATGCTAATAGCGGCGGGCGTTGATGTGATTGTAGTAGATACCGCTCATGGTCATTCTGCGCGGGTGTGTGAGGCTGTAACGCGTGTCAAGAAATTATCCAACAAAACTCAGGTGATGGCGGGCAATGTTGCTACAGCAGGAGGCGCACAAGCTTTGATTGATGCCGGCGCAGATGCCATTAAAGTTGGCATTGGCCCGGGGTCTATCTGCACCACTCGGGTGGTGGCTGGAGTCGGCGTACCGCAACTCACCGCCATTATGGATAGTGTTGAGGTGGCCCACAAAACCAACACGCCTGTTATCGCTGATGGAGGTATAAAATATTCCGGCGATCTTGCTAAAGCGCTGGCTGCAGGTGCTGACTGTGCCATGATAGGCTCTTTGCTTGCGGGCACGGATGAAAGTCCGGGGGATGTTTTGCTTTATCAGGGACGCAGCTATAAAGCCTATCGGGGCATGGGGTCGCTGGGTGCTATGGCGCGTGGTTCGGCTGATCGCTACTTTCAAGAAGATGTTGATGATAATCTTAAACTGGTGCCGGAAGGTATTGAGGGACGTGTTCCCTATAAAGGTCCGGTGAGTGCGGTTTTGCATCAGTTGGTCGGTGGGCTTCGGGCCGCTATGGGCTATACAGGAAGTTCAACGCTGGCAGATTTTTGCAAACGTTCCGTTTTTATCAGGGTATCACCGGCTGCCTTGCGGGAGGGTCATGTCCACGATGTTAGTATTACGCGGGAATCCCCCAATTACCATGGGCCGGAGCACTTTTAGAATTATGACTGAAAGATTTGTTAAAAGTGTGAAAAGCATACCATCCCTTGTTTATCTGGGTGTTGCGCTGATTGTGGCAGACGTGGGTGGCGGAAACGTTTGGGCTAATGCTTTGTCTGACTCTCTTTTATCTCAAGGCCGTGCGGCATTAGAGAGCAAAAACTTTGACACTGCTAACTTTCTTATGGAACAAGCTATCGTAGCAGATCCCTCTAACGCTTCGGCCTATCTATGGTTGGGGCGGCTTAGTCAGGAACAGGAAGATATACCACGTGCTCGTAAATATTACGACACAAGTTTGGGCATTGACCCGATCTCTCAGGATGCTTTGCTGTGGGGAGGGGAGATGGATTTAGCCGACGATGCTTCTGAAGAGGCAGAGGAAAAACTAAAGCGCTTGCAGGTTCTGTGTGGTGAGTGTTCTGCTTATCAGGCTTTGAATGATATGATTGTGGCTTATAGCATTGAGGAGGCTGCTAAGGCGGGCGAAGATATCAGTCCGGATAAGGAATAAATGTCAGGCGAGAGTATTCTGGTTGTTGATTTTGGGGGACAAACGACTCAACTTATCGCTCGGCGGGTGCGTGAAAGCGGCGTATATTGTGAAGTAGCACCGTTTAATCAGGCGGCGGATAAAATGGCAACTCTCCGGCCTCGTGCGATTATTCTGTCAGGGGGACCAGCCAGTGTGATAGGGCAGGATGCCCCACAAATCCCGGATGAGATCCTCAATGCTAATGTTCCTGTGCTTGGCATTTGTTATGGCCAACAAGCCTTGTGTGCTCAATTGGGGGGTCAGGTTGAAATCGCCAGCAATCATGAGTTTGGACAGGCTAGTTTGCAGATTGTCGAGGGTAGTGCGTTGTTTGATGGATTATTCTCTCAGGGAGATAGTGCCTCCGTCTGGATGAGCCATGGAGACAGAATTGTAAAAACCCCACCCGGCTTTCGCAGTATTGGCGTGAGTGATAATGCGCCGTTTGCTGTTATTGCGGATGAGGCACGGCATATCTATGGTGTGCAGTTTCATCCTGAGGTGGTTCATACTCCTTGCGGAGCACAGTTGCTACATAACTTTGCCTATGGCATAGCGGGTTGTACCGGAATGTGGAACATGGCTGCCTTCCGGGAGGAGGCGATTACCAAAATACGCAATCAGGTGGGGACCGCACGTGTTTTGTGTGGTCTTTCGGGGGGGGTGGATTCATCGGTGACGGCGGTACTGCTTCATGAGGCTTTGGGGGATCAACTGATATGCGTGTTTGTAGATACCGGCTTGATGCGCGCCGGAGAAGCGGAGGAGGTCGTAAGATTATTTCAGGATCATTACAACATTCCTCTTGTTCATGTTCAGGCGGAGGATATATTTCTTGAGAGGCTCAGTGATATCGCGGATCCTGAGCAAAAACGCAAAATTATTGGCGCAGCCTTTATTGATGTTTTTGAAGAAGAGGCTTGCCGTGCCGGTGGTGCCGATTTTCTCGCCCAAGGTACGCTTTATCCTGACGTCATTGAAAGCGTCTCCTTCACAGGGGCCCCAAGCGTTACCATCAAAAGCCATCATAATGTTGGCGGCTTGCCTGAACGTATGAACATGAAATTGGTTGAGCCTTTGCGTGATCTGTTCAAAGACGAAGTGCGGGCGTTGGGTCGTGAATTAGGGTTGCCGGATAGTTTTGTAGGGCGACATCCCTTTCCTGGACCCGGTCTTTGTATTCGCATTCCGGGAGAGATTACACATGAAAAACTGGATATTTTGCGTAAGGCGGATGCCATGTATCTTGATGAAATCCGCATGGCAGGTCTTTATGATGAAATCTGGCAGGCGTTTGCGGTGTTACTTCCGGTGCGCACCGTGGGCGTTATGGGAGACAGCCGCACCTATCACTATGTATGCGCTTTAAGGGCGGTGACAGCCGTTGATGGAATGACAGCGGAGAGTTATCCTTTCTCGCATGATTTTTTAACAAAAGTAGCCACGCGTATTGTCAATGAAGTGAGGGGCATCAATCGTGTTGTATATGACGTCACCTCAAAACCCCCAAGCACTATTGAGTGGGAATAATGCTAAATCTTTGTACGTATGAGAAACCAAGTAGCTATGAAGAAAAAGGATACAGGAAAAAGCTTGTTCCAAAAGCTACTGCTTTGTTAGACCTTGTAAAAGGTATGCAAAAAATTACCATATTTTTAATATGGGTTCAAAAGAAGATATTAGAATTAATAAGAGTTTTATTGAAACCGAAGTTGGAGCAGGGGTATGGTACCTCAATAAATCCACAAAATTTGTGTGGACTGGAAAAATATCAAAAGAAGCTTTTTTTGGATTACAAAAAGATTTAAAAGCTAAATTATCTGAAGAACATTTTTACCCAAGAAAGATATCAGCGATAGAAGCTCTTCAAACTGATTGGAATCGTTTTGATAATCCTATAGATGAATTTATCGATCGTTATTTGAATAAATATGGAAGATTTCATTATGTAACAAAAGAAGAAAATAAAAGAGTTTCTATCCATCAGAGAGTAGAAAATTTTATAAGGCCTGAAGTAGCTTATCAAAAAGCTGGTATAAAATTAATTGATTGGACAATAGCTAAAGAAGAAATATTTGATACCACTTAACCACAGAAGAATTATTGATCTGCCCCCATCAATCGGTCCAGTTTGAAAGGTAATTTATTGGCGGTCTGCAGTGCTACCCTTCTTTGGACCACCGGAGATTAGGATTTCCGGTTTCTATCAGGGTGACGCGCCGGATGCGTCACCTGATACCACGAGTGTGATCGGGGGTTTGTTACCAATCGCACTATGGGGTGGTTCTTCATTATAGTACTTACGCCATTCCTCTACCTTTTGGCAAGCGTCTTCAAGCGATAAGAACCAATGTGTGTTCAAACACTCGCTCCTGAACCTGGAGTTGAAGGCTTCAATATAGGCATTATCCGTCGGCTTTCCGGGACGCGAGAAGTCAAGGACCACATCATTCTGATAGGCCCGGAGATCAAGATCCCTTGAGATGAATTCGCTGCCGTTATCAACACGGATCGTCTTAGGGTAACCCACCTTCCGGCAGGTCTCATCAAGCGTTCTGACCACGTCCTCACCCTTGTATCTATAGCGCGGGTCAATCACAGGCGAGAACCGGGAGAAAGTATCCACAACGGTCAGTATGCGTAGCTTACGGCCTGTGGCCAGTTGATCATGGACAAAGTCCATCGCTCAGGACCTGGTTGGTATGGGTCGGGTCGGCGCGGTCTTCACGAAGCTTCGCCTTAACACGACGTTTGGGTGTTTTATTCCTTAATTGAAGCCCCATCTCATTATAAAGCCTGTGTACCTTCTTCACATTCACCTTCCAGCCTTCCTGACGGAGAACACAGTGTACCCGCCGGTAACCGTAGCGAACCCGGATCTCACAGATCTCCTTGATGCGTTTTTTGAGCGAGGCCGGGTCAGCTCTACGGGATACATAGTGATGGGTTGAGCGGCAGAACCGGAAGACACGGCACGCACGACGTGCCGACACCTGCCAGTCGCTACATACATCCCTGACGATAGCCCGTCGCTGAGCCGGCCCTAGAACTTTCGTTTGACGACATCCTGAAGCATTTCACGGTCAAGCGTCAGATCGGCAACAATCTTCTTCAGTTTGCTGTTTTCCTCCTCCAGCGCACGAAGCCGCTTCATTTCCGAGGGCATCAGACCGGCGTATTTCTTCTTCCAGTTGTAGTAGGTGGCCTCCGAAATCCCTGCCTTGCGGCAAAGCTCCGCAACCGGCACGCCCAGTTCGCCCTGTTTGATGAGGAACGCCTTCTGGGCGTCCGTAAATCGAGATCCTTTCATCGGTCTTCCTTCTCCTTCCGGCTAGGAAAATAACCCGAAAACTCTATTCTCTTATGGTCTAAATTATAGGGAGCAGAGCAGGTCTTGGGTCAATCGGGATGATAGTTTCCGGCACCGGCGGCCTGTATCCAAGTGCCGAATGCGGTCGTCTGGTATTGTAGTGGACACGCCATTGCTCAATCAGAATCTGCGCTTCCTTGAGTGTGTAGAATATCTCCCCGTTTAACAACTCGTCTCGGAAGCGTCCGTTGAAGCTTTCTATATAGCCGTTCTCCCATGGTGACCCCGGCTCGATATAGGCGGTTTGTGCACCCACGGCCGCTATCCACTTTCTGACACTAGCTGAGATGAACTCAGGACCGTTATCGGAGCGGATGTACCGGGGAACACCGCGTAGAATGAACAGATCCGTTAAGGCATCAATCACATCAAACGGGTTGATCTTACGCCGGACGCGAATCATCAAGACCTCACGGGAGTATTCATCCATGATGTTCAGTGTCCGGAAAGCCCTTCCGTCATCAGTGCGGTGATGTACAAAATCGTAAGACCAGACATGATTGGGATATTCAGGCCTGAGCCTGACGCAGGAACCGTCATTGAACCATAGCCTTCCCTTCTTTGGCTGTTTTTGCGGTACTTTCAACCCTTCCCGTCTCCAGAGCCGCTCAACGCGCTTGTCATTCACAGACCAGCCCGCTTCGCGCAGCTTTACGGCAATGCGCCGGTAACCATAGCGACCATATTCGCGGGTAAGCGCTATTATATCTGCCACAAGGCGCTCTTCATCAGCACGGCCTTGTGGAACACGGCGTTGTGTTGATCGATACTGCCTGAGCACCTTGCAGGCGCGGCGCTCTGATATGCCAAACTTCTCCCAGGCAGCTCGCTGTTTGTAGATGTTATAGGTATACCATGCTGGAGATGGAGGATAGATGTTTGGGGTGCAACGGCGAACTGGCCTTGACCTATGAGGCTTATATTTGTTCTTACGAATGCACGTGGTGAAGGTCCTGTGTTGAAATTATGGTATTTGTGTGCAAACACTGAGGTAGGAATCTGCGAAAAAGGCCCTCCCGGAAGCAATAGATAGTAGTATATGTTGGGCAAGATATAATTTGTTATAGTAGTGCTCAGGGGCTAATTTGGTAGAGGCAGGTGTAAGATGAAATTACCCGTTGGGGAAGTTTTGAGGGAAACCTACGAAGGGGTATTCCTCCATGCAAGAGTTATGGTGGGCCTGATTTGGTATGCTCTTTTAGCTTATTTTGTGTTGATAGCACTGGAGGAGGTTTATCCGGATTATGGAATTAGCATTCTGACATGGCTGATTTTACCCATGATTTCTGTTCCTTTGCATCGGTATATTATTGAAGGGGAGCGCAATGCTGGCTGGCATGGCCGCTATCTGTGGTATCTTTTAGCAACGATAGTTTCGTCTTTGCCGGGAATTTTTCTCATTATAGGTGCAGCGTTTAGTCTACCTTTCCTTGGTGATGCTATAACCTTTGTCGGTGCGGGTGTGTTTCTGCTCTTTTGTTGGGCTACATTTTATGTTCTCGTGCGGTTAAGCTTGTTGTTACCTCTTACGGCAGTTCGGGGAGGTATCTTTATTAAAGATGCCTGGCAAATTGCTGAGGGAAATTGCTGGAGGTTATTCCTTGCTATTGTGGGAGCGACTCTTCCCATACCGCTGATCTCTTTACTTATAGCTGCGCCTGTATATGCTTTCTTAAGCACTGCGGGAGGTGAAGGTATTCTTCTTCTTCTGTTTCTTGTCGTTCTTTATATGGTAAATTTCCTGTTTGTTACGTTATTGAGTATTGCTGTCTTAGCCGTTAGTTATCGCCGTCTCGCGAAGCGCTCTGGGGCATAAAAGACGGTATATAAAAATAATAGGGTCTTCCATGTCTGTAGAAACACGCATTAAACGTACCACGGTTCCAGATATTGTAGCGCGCAAGGGTGGAGAACCTCTTGTGTGTCTTACGACTTATCATGCTCATACGGCACGTCTTATAGACCCTTATGTGGATTTGTTGTTGGTGGGCGATTCTCTTGGCATGGTCATGTATGGTATGGAGACTACTCTGGGGGTAACACTGGATATGATGATTGCTCATGGGGCGGCGGTTGTGCGGGGTGCCGAACGGGCGTTAGTGGTGGTGGATATGCCGTTTGGTAGTTATGAGGAAAGTCCGGAGGTTGCTTTTCGTCATGCTTGTCGGGTGATTAAGGAGACGGGATGTACGGCGGTTAAGCTGGAGGGTGGTGAGCGGATGGCAGAGACGGTCCGTTATCTTGTGTTGCGTGGTGTGCCGGTGATGGGGCATATCGGTTTGACTCCGCAAAATGTGAATGTTGCGGGTGGCTTTCGGGTAACGGGTCGGACGGAGGATACATGGCCTGCGCTAGAGGCAGACGCTAGGGCGCTGGTGGACGCTGGCGTGTTCGCCATGGTACTGGAGGGTATGGCAGAACCTCTGGCGGTCCGCATTACTCATCAGGTTTCGGTACCCACCATAGGCATAGGGGCTTCACCGGCTTGCGATGGGCAGATTTTGGTGACGGAAGATATGCTGGGATTATCTCCCAAAGCACCGCTTTTTGTTAAGGAATTTGCCTCGTTGGGGGCTGCTATTGCAGGGGCGGCGGAGGCCTATGGGGCAGAGGTTCGGGCTAGAAAGTTTCCGTCTTCTACTCATGTTTATGGTATGGAGGAGTCTTCTTCTGATTCTTCTAGCCGTCAGGTGAAAAAAAATAGTTCAATTCAGTAGATAAGTAACCTCTTCAAGGTTTACGTGGGGAGGCGGCTGGGTTATTTTGTCCTTAATTATTAAGGGGTAACCTTATCTGGTTCGTCCTTATAGACTTTATTGTAGCGTATGAAAGATATATGAAAGTGGCATGAGCGATATTTTTCGGGAAGTGGAGCGGGATTTGCGCCGTGAGCGCTATATGACCTTATGGCGTAAGTATGGTTTTTATGTCGTTGGTGTTGTTGTTGTGGTTGCTCTTGTGGTGGTGGCCTTTGCGGGGGTACGAAGTTGGACGATTTCAACGGTGCAAGAGGCCTCTCGTCAGTATGACCTAGCTGTTAAGAGTCTGGAGGAAGTCAGGAGAGAAGAAGTAGAAGCAACGGAAGATACTATAGTAGCGGCTAGAGAGACCTTAGCTCTGATTGCAAAGGGGGGGCCAGAGGGGTATAGGACGTTGGCGCAGCTACAAGAAGCGGCTTTGCTTTCGGAAACAGGAAATTGGGAAGAGGCGGTTCATCTATATGATATGATAGCCAATAACCGTTCTTTGCCGTTAAGTTTGCGTAATGTAGCGCGGGTACGAGCAGGCTTTGTGATGATAGGTAAGGTTGATACGCAAGAGTTACAGGACCGTCTTGGGGATGTTGCTCAATCAGGGCAGCCCATGCGTAATATGGCTCGTGAAGTATTGGGGTTGGCTAAATTTCTGGCTGGACAAACAGAGCAAGCCCGCTCTTATTATAGTAGTATAATTAATGATCCCAGTTCCCCGTCCGGCTTGTTAGAGCGCGCCTACATTATGATGACAGTTTTGGGGCCTAGAGCACCTGCGGGGCAGTTTTCCTCTGATGGATCTTCCTCAGCGAATCCTCCATTTTAAGTTCCTGATTAAAAAGACCACCTTTGAAAGGATAAGTCGTTTGTTACGAATACACGCTTTTTTGATTCCCATTGTCGCGCTAGGGGCATGTTCAGCTCCTTCAGGTCCTATACTTGAGGGCGAGCGCTTACCCGTTCTGGTTTTTGAACGGCAGTTGGAGGCTGATCCGGGGTTAGCGGCGGAGTCTATCACGTTGCCCTCCGCCAGTGTCAATAAGGCGTGGCCGCAGGCGGGAGGGAATGCAAGTCACACTATGTATCATCTGGCGGCGGCCAGCACATTGACGGAATTGTGGAGCGTCGATATTGGCACTGGGTCATCCAGCCGTGGATTTTTAACCGCCCCGCCGATTGTAGCGAACGGTCATGTTTATACACTGGATGCGGGAACAGAGGTTCGCGCCTATGATGCTGAAAGTGGCTATCTGTTATGGTCAAGAACTCTTGCTCCTGAGGGGGAGGATGAAAGAGAAGGTTTTGGTGGAGCGGTCGCTTATGAGGATGGCCGTTTGTTTGTGACAACCGGCTTTGGCCAACTGATAGCCCTTGATTCAGGGACCGGTGAGGTTCTTTGGATGTATGAAGGGGGTATTCCGTACCGTTCGGCACCTACGGTTGAGGATGGTCGGGTGTTTGCCATCTCTTATGATAATGATTTGAATGCTTTTTCTGCTGTAGATGGCCGGGTCTTGTGGTCATATCAGGGGATTCCCGAAAACGCCGGCATTTTGCGGGCAACAAGTCCTGCGGTTTCTGAGTCAGTTGTTGTAGCTCCCTTTAGTTCCGGTGAGATTGTCGCTATGCGGGTGGAAACCGGCGCTGTGGTTTGGGAGGAGTCTCTTACTTTGACGCAAGCGGGAAGCGATTTGGAGAGTCTTAATGATGTATCCGGCGATGTTGTCATTGATAAAGATAGGGTGATTGCTATCAGTCATGCGGGCCGCATGGTGGCTGTTAATCTGCGCACAGGTCAGCCTATATGGACGCGCGATATAGGGGGTATCCAGACTCCATGGGTGGTGGGAGATTATATTTATGTTGTTACGACGGATGCCCAGCTGATTTGTCTGTCGCGGGACAATGGTCGTATTTTCTGGGTAACACAGTTACAGACCCATGAGGATTCAGAGGATCTGGAAGATCCGATAGAATGGGCCGGTCCGGTTTTAGCAGGAGACACGCTCTTGGCTGTATCTTCTGCCGGAAAATCTGTTTTGGTTTCTCCCTATACAGGCGAGGTATTTCGTGAGTTCTCCATTGAAGATGCAGCCTACATCGCACCCATTGTAGCTAATGAGATGATTTATATATTGACCGATGATGCAACGTTGGCGGCATGGCGGTAGTAAGCATGTACGCCTAAAAACAGATAATTCACCGCTCTATAATTATAATAGGGGGCTTGTGAGTAAGGTATTAAGTTTATGTCATTTACGTTGGCTATTGTAGGACGGCCAAATGTGGGAAAATCCACGTTGTTCAATCGGTTGGTGCGGCGGCGTGTTGCGTTGGTGGATAATACACCAGGGCTTACCCGCGACTGGCGGGAGGGTCGAGCCCATCTTGGAGATATGTACTTTACGGTTTTGGATACTGCGGGTTTTGGCGATGTGCGGGATGACAGCATAGAGGCTGATGCTCAGCGGCAAATGGAGATCGCTCTTTCCCGCGCTGATGTGTGCTTGTTTTTAGTAGATGCCCGGCAGGGATTAACGCCACTGGATTATACGCTAGCGGATCGTCTGCGTCGTTTATCTGTACCTATTATTCTAGTGGCTAATAAATGCGACAATGAGAAGGTTGAGGCTTCTGCTGGTGAGTGTTGGACTTTGGGGTTGGGGGAGGTTGTGCCCATATCGGCGGAGCATGACAGAGGCATGGAGAGCTTGCGGGATTATTTATCTTCTTTTACAGGGGAGTCTGAAACCTATGATCTGGAAACAGACGAAACAGATGGGGATGACAATGCAGAAACAATTGATAAACCTTTGCGTATGGCGATTATTGGGCAACCTAATACAGGCAAGTCTACGTTGCTGAACCGGTTGTTGGGTATGGAGCGGGCGTTGACAGGGCCGGTGGCGGGGGTCACACGGGACACCATTGAGATTGACTGGGAGTGGGGGGGGCGTCCGGTACGGATGTTTGATACGGCCGGAATGCGCCATCGGCCTAAAGTCGCTGATAAGATTGAAAACTTGACGGTGGGTGGTAGTCTGCAAGCTATGCGGTTTGCCGAGGTGGTAGTGCTGGTTATGGAGGCCCTTGCGCCTTTTGAAAAACAGGATTTGCGGTTGGCAGAAAAAGTTGCGGAAGAAGGTCGCCCGTTGGTTATGGTAGCGGCTAAGGCAGATCTTGTAGAGGATAAAAAATCTCTAGCAGAAGAGTTACGGGAAAAAGCAGATCACTTACTACCTCAGTTACGCGGCGTGCCTGTGTTGTTGTTATCTTCTCATACGGGTTATGGCATCTCTCGGCTAGCACCAGCGGTTTTTGGGTGCCAAGAACTATGGAACCGCAAACTGTCAACCTCTCAACTAAACCGCTGGTTAGCGCAAATGACTCGCTGGCATCCACCTCCCACTCTACGTGGGCGGCCCACCCATTTACGCTATATGACACAAGCTGGTATCCGTCCACCCTCGTTTGTTGTGTTTGCTAATCGGATAGGCGCCATTACACCCTCATATAAACGTTATTTAGTGAATGGCTTGCGAGAGAGCTTTGATTTGCTGGGTGTTCCATTGCGCCTGCGCTTGCGCAAGGGGGATAACCCCTACAACCCCTCGTGAATACGGCGTAGACCTTGCGGTGTTTTATAATCTTCCGGTGTTATGCAGAGACCATGACAGGCGCAGGTGGGGGCTGCTAGTTCAACAAAAAGAGGGGTAATACTTTCCGCTGTGGGTAGACTGCTAGGGTCTTCTCCCGGCATAGCTTTGGCTCGCATGCCGGTGCGTACTGTCCCAGGAGAGATTATATTGATGCGCAAAGACGTATCGCGGGTTTCATGAACCCATGTTTTTACCAAAGCATTCAGAGCTGCCTTAGTAACGGAATAAGGCCCCCAATAAGGACGGCATTTGTGAGCTGCATCGGAGGTGGTAAAAATAGCGCGCCCCCCTTGAGATTGTAGCAAAAGAGTTTCCATAGAGCGTATTAGCTGCCAGTTGGCCGTTAAGTTGGCTTCTATGGTTTGCGAAAAAGCGTCCGGTGATACGTGGGATAACGGAGACAAAGGGCCTAGAACTCCGGCATTGCCTACAAGAATATCCAGCTTGCCCCAGCGTTCGTAGATGATACCACCTAGGCGGTCTATGCTATCTCCCTCGGTGATATCTAAGGGGGTTAGAGTTGCCGTACCTCCTACAGAGCGCACTAAATCGTCTGTTTCTTCAAGATCTGCTACGGTGCGAGCTACGAGTATTACATGGGCGCCCTCAGCGGCCAGAGCAACGGCTACAGCACGTCCAATCCCGCGTGATGCGCCTGTAATAAGGGCTATCTGTTTGTCTAGACGTTCGCCCATTAGGGTGTTCAGCCGATTTCAGTTAACAAGGAGAGTTGCTCGGTATGACGGTTGACAGACTGATCCGTCAGGGGGGTTGGATAGTCCCCTGTGAAGCAATGATCTGTAAATTGTGGACTTACCGGATCGCGCCCCGAATATCCCATGGCTCTATAGAGACCATCTACGGATAAAAAAGATAGGCTATCAACGCCAATATGCCGCTTCATGCTTTCCAAGTTGTGTTGAGCGGCTAGGAGTTGTTCTTCTTCTGGTGTGTCAATGCCGTAGTAATCAGGGTGAGCTATAGGGGGACAGGCAACTCTGAAATGTATCTCTCGTGCTCCTGCCTCATAAAGCATTTGAACAATTTTAATAGATGTAGTACCGCGTACAATACTATCATCTATCAAAATAACGCGTCGCCCCCTAATGGCCGTCCGGTTGGTGTTATGCTTAAGTTTGACGCTTTGCTGGCGTATCTGCTGAGTGGGTTGGATAAACGTGCGCCCCACATAATGATTGCGAATAATGCCTAGCTCAAAGGGCATATTGGCTTCAGACGCATAGCCAATAGCCGCCGGAACGCCAGAATCAGGCACTGGAATAACAACGTCAGTATTAGTGTTATGGCTTTCTCTGGCCAATTCTCGTCCCATGGCTTGGCGATGCTCATAGACACTTCTACCGCCCACAATACTATCAGGGCGGGCGAAGTAGATATATTCAAAGACGCAGGGGCGCGGCTTCATGGGCGGGAAAGGGCGCAGACTTTGTATGCCTTGTTCAGAAATGATAACAATTTCTCCAGGTTCTATGTCTCGTACGAAATGGGCGCCGATGATATCTAGTGCGCAGGTTTCGGACGCTAAAATATAGGCATCTTCTAATTGCCCTAGAACCAAAGGACGGATACCCAGAGGATCACGTGCGCCCACTAATTTCTTTGTGGTCAGCATGACCATAGCGAATGCACCTTCAATTTGGCGTAAACTATCTACTATCCGGTGAGCTATCCCCGCTATGGGGCTACGGGCTAGAAGATGGAGAAACGTTTCCGTATCACAGGTAGACTGAAAAATAGCGCCGGAGTGCACAAGTTCATTACGCAGGGTAACTGCATTGGTGAAGTGTCCATTATGGGCGCAAGCACACCCACCACCGACAAGATCTGCAAAGAGTGGCTGTATATTGCGGGCAACACTGCCGCCAATTGTAGAATACCGCACATGGCCCACAGCACTTCGCCCGGGAAGACGACTTATGGTGCGGGCGTCCGAGAAATGATCACCAACCAAACCGGGTCGTTTTTCAGAATTAAAATGAGTACCGTCAAAACTGACAATACCAGCAGCCTCTTGTCCTCTATGCTGTAAAGCGTGAAGTCCTAGAACTGATAAAGCAGCTGCATCAGGATGATTAAAAACGCCAAACACGCCGCAATCTTCATGCAAGCGGTCCTCTCTCAAGACTGACATATAGTTCACCATGCCTTTTGTAGATTGATTGGCTGCTTATTCATGGCTTATAGCACTTATTATATCTGCGGGGGTAATTCTTCTTGGGGGAATTCCTCTGAGGAGGTTTCTCCTGAGAGGGTGTTTGGTAGAAGAGGGTGGAGAATATTAGCTACAGCCTCTATGGTGGGCAGTAGGCGGAGGCTTTGCATCCAAGCTGGGGGAGGTGTGGGGGTTGTCAGAAAAATAAATAACATCCATGCCGCCGCTAACACAAAAACGCCACGGGCTACGCCAAAAAGAAGACCCAACAGTCGATCAGCACCGTTAGCGGTGGTATTTTTCAGGGCAACACTCCAGCGTCCTGTTAGGGAACGTAATAACAGAAAAATAACCACAAAAATGAGTGCTCCTGCCAAACTCTGGGCTACCCACGGAGAAGAAATGACAGGCAGGAATAATTCTCCTAAAGGGGCAGTTCCAAAAACAGCCGCTACGATAGCCAGAACCCACGAGGCAATGCTCAAAATTTCTTTCAGAACGCCCCGTAAAAATCCCACAAAGGCCGATAGGATAATGAAACTGGTTAAGGCAATATCAGGCAAAATTTCGGGCAAAGCTCCATATCCCTGTTTGTTTTGCTCTCAGTCCCCCCGTCTCTAAATTGGAAACTAAGTTGTTGCAACTGAGTCGTCCAGAGCAATTCCTTGACTAAAGTGGCTAAAAAAATCCGGCAAGCTGGCAAAAGTCTCAATTGTTATTCCCTCGGGTGTGCTTATTTTGCCCCTTTGCTGGGGCATGAAAATGTGATGAAAGCCTAGTTTTTGGGCCTCTTTTAGACGGATATCGCAATGGGCGGGTGGTCGTAAGGCCCCAGATAAGCTGATTTCACCAAACAATGCGCAATGGGGAGGTAAGGAAACGGCTATCGCCGATGAAATAAGGGCGGCGGCCATAGCAAAATCAGCTGCCGGCTCGGTAACCCTCAAGCCTCCTGCTACGTTGAGATAGATGTCATGGCCATTCAGTTTTAACCCGCACCGAGTATCCAACACCGCTAGAACCATAGCCAGCCGTCCAGCATCGCATCCTACAACGGCCCGCCGAGGTGCGCCGCCGCCCGCTCCGTGAGCTGCTAGAGCTTGAATATCAACCAAGACCGGACGAGTGCCTTCAATACTGGCTAATACGGCTGAGCCGGTGACTCGATTCTCGTGATCATCTAAGAAAAGTGCTGATGGCTCCTGAACTTCTTGTAAGCCGGTATGACTCATTTCAAAGACACCAATTTCATCGGTAGGGCCGTAGCGATTTTTAACAGCTCGTAGGATACGAAATTGATGTGACCGCTCCCCCTCAAAATAAAGAACGCTGTCAACCATGTGTTCTATAACGCGGGGGCCTGCAATCTGACCATCTTTTGTCACATGGCCTATCAAGACAACCGCCGTGTTGTGCCGTCGGGCAAAGCGTATCAGGCTTTGAGCACTAGCCCGCAGTTGGGTGATGGCACCAGGGGTAGCGTCAATGTCGTCTCTCCACATGGTTTGAATGGAATCAATCACTACAACGCCTCCAGAGTCCATACTCTCAAGGGTTGCTAAAATTGCGGCTAGAGATGTTTCGGCCGCAATGGGCAAGGGGTTATGGATAAGATCTAGTCGGTGAGCACGCAGACGTATTTGCTCAACTGATTCTTCCCCTGATATGTAAACAGATGGGATGTTATTGGATGCCAGATGCGCCAACACCTGTAGCAGAAGGGTAGATTTGCCAATACCTGGGTCGCCCCCTACCAATAACACCGACCCTGGTACGATGCCACCGCCGCACACACGATCAAATTCGCCAAGGCCACTAGCTAAGCGGGGTGGGGGGTCGCCAACACCAGATAAGGAGCCTAGCTCAATGGCTGGCGCTCTTGTGCTAATGGATTTGGTTGCTTTCTTGACAGCTCCCGGTTCTTGGGGTACTTCTTCGGTTAGGCTGTTCCATGTATTACAGGCATCGCACTGACCTTTCCAGCGAGGGGAGACTGTACCGCAGGATTGGCATATGTAAAAAGCGGAACGTGCCATTTTAAGAATACCCATCTAGGGGGCTAACCCCAAAAAAGAGATTTACTGTTTTAGAATATTCATCTGGATGGGGCCGTCGGAACGCCCATTAATAAACTGATCAACATAACCATTGCCGCTTTGATCAATGTCTTCAATCTTACCTGTCCAGATAATCTCACCTTTGTAAATCATAGCAACACGGTCGGCAATTTTACGGGCGCTGACCATATCGTGAGTGATTGAGACAGCTGTCACACCTAAATCTTTAACTGTTTCACGTATCAGGTTATTGATGGTATCCGCCATTATAGGGTCAAGACCAGTGGTTGGTTCATCAAAGAAAATAATATCCGGGTCTAGAGCAATCGCGCGTGCTAATCCCACTCGTTTTTGCATACCGCCGGATAGTTCTGATGGGTTAAGGTCACCAATTTCCGGCCCTAACCCTACCTTGGCTAGTTTTTCTATGGCCATATCGTGAGCGTCAATGTGATTCATCTGATTGCCTTGAATCTGGCCAAAGGCAACATTCTCCCACACCGTGAGGCTGTCAAATAAAGCGCCACCCTGAAACAACATTCCGAAATGGCGTAGCAATTTGTCTCTCTCCCGACCCCTGATATAGGTTGTCTCTTTTCCGTCAATATAGATGGCACCTCCACTGGGTCGTAGAAGGCCAAGGATGCACTTTAGCGTAACAGATTTGCCGCTTCCGGAGCCACCAATGATGACCATGGATTCGCCTGATGTCACAGATAGGTTGATGCCATTCAATATGCTTTTGTCGCCAAAGCGTTTTGTTAGGCCATTGAGTTTTATTAAGGGTGTGTCTGACACGGGGTATCCTTACGAGGCAAAGAAAACAGATGTCATGGTGTAGTTGGCAGCTAAAATAAGAATAGATGAACTTACGACAGCATTGGTAGCTGCTCGTCCAACACCTTGTGCGCCTCCGCTACTATGGAAGCCATGAAAGCAACCCATCATAGCGATGATAAAGCCAAACACGGCTGATTTAACCAAACCAGAGGTTACGTCATCGGCTTTTAGAAAATCTATGGTGTTGGCGATATAAACTCCGCCATTAAAGCCTAAACTCTCAGTGCCTACTGCAAACCCGCCCAGAACACCGATAATATCGGCAATCAAAACTAACAAAGGCAGTGTTATAACTGAGGCTACCAGAGGAGGCGTACACAAATATTGATAAGGATTCACAGACAAAGTTTTTAGAGCATCAATTTGTTCTGTCACACGCATGGTGCCAATTTCAGCCGCTAGTGCAGCACTGACCCGTCCCGCTACCATTAATCCAGCGAGCACCGGCCCTAGCTCACGGGTTATACCAAGAGCAACAATAGAGGCAATAATAGTCTCAGAATTAAATTGATTGCCCCCATAAAAAATTTGCAGAGCTAGAACAGCACCGGTAAAGAATGCTGTTAAGGCTACAACGGGGAGAGAATTATACCCGATTTTCATCATGTGATAGAAGACCAGTCCCACAAAATACGGCGGGCGTATGCTATAGCCGATGGAGTTTCCAATGAATATGGTTAAACGCCCAGCCTGTGCCAGAGTTCCTAAAACAACACGTCCAATAATAGCTAAGGATTCCACAATGTGTTTCTCTTTATCTTTGTTGGCTTATAGCAACAACTAAATATAACAATGATCATAGCGTTTGCCTATACGGGTCAAAATCTCATAAGACGTTGTTTTTGCCGCTGTTGCCAGACGCTCTAGGGATATCTGGTTGCCGAAAAGTTCCACACAATCGCCCCGTTTAAGGCTATCCGGAGGAGTGTCGGTGATGTCCAGTGCTAGCATATCCATCGAGATGCGCCCGATGATAGGCACATCTATGTCAGCTGCACGAGCGGTAGCCGGTGAATGCCCCGCTCCAAGGGCATAAGGATAACCATCAGCATAGCCTGTCGAAATAATGGCAATGCGGCGGTCACTTTGAGCAGTGTAGTTTGCGTCATATCCAACACTCTCACCGGCAGAGATGGTGCGGATTTTTATGATAGGTGCTTCAAGGGTTACCACTGTCTTGAAAGGAGAGGGGCGCTCAGGGTTGGGGTTACCTCCGTACAGACCTATACCCGGACGAATTACATCAAAGTGATAAGGTGGGCCTAGCCATATTCCGGCTGTATTAGCAAGGCTAGCAGGAGCTGTAGGCAATAGGGCGCGTAATTCATTAAAGCACCGGAGCTGTTTTTCATTCATGGGATGTGATGGCATGGAGGCGCACGCTAAATGACTCATAATGAGGGTAATGTTTAAAGCGTTGAGGAGGTCATGATCACCAGCTAGCGTTCGGACGTCGTAGCTGCTAAGCCCAAGGCGGTTCATACCGCTATCAATATGGAGAGCTACGGGGGGGCGTATATCCCGCATACGGCAGAAATTTACCCACTCGTGTATTTCTTCCAACGAGCCAAGGCACGGACGCAAATTGTAGTGTGTGAGAGTATCAGAAAGACCCGGAAACAAGCCATTCATCACATAAATAGCGCTATCGGGTGCTAGGTATCTTACCTGTTTACCTTCTTCTACAAGGGCTACAAAAAAACATTCACAGCCCACCTTTACAAGGGATGGCGTTACTGAGGTTAGGCCCAGACCATAAGCGTCGGCTTTGATAACGGCGGCTGTTTGCACATTGGGGGCTTGGGCAGCGCAGATTCTCCAATTATCAATAAGAGCGCTCAAATTGATGGTCAAGCATGCGTCATTGTAGGTCATTCTCGGCATAAGAGAGCATGATTGTTGTGGCCCGTTCACAACCTCTCTTCCGGTATGTGGTCGGATTGAGCTAAATCCGTAAAGCGCGTCAAGTTGGCTTGATAAGCAAGGCGGGTGACACCTGTAGGTCCATGACGCTGCTTACCGATAATCACCTCGGCTAGTCCATGCACTCTATCCATACGCATTCTCCATTTGTCGTGCTCTTCAGTGCCTTCAAGAGGTTCGGCGCGTTCAAGGTAATATTCCTCACGATAAACAAACAACACAACATCCGCGTCTTGCTCAATAGAGCCGGACTCGCGCAAATCAGCTAATTGGGGGCGTTTGTCATCGCGCTGCTCTACAGCACGAGAGAGTTGAGAAAGAGCCACGATGGGCACGCTGAGCTCTTTGGCCAAGGCTTTAAGGCCTTGGGTAACCTCACTGACTTCTTGTACACGATTTTCATTGCGAAACCGTCCGTTGCCCGCCGCCAGTTGTAGATAATCCACAACGATTAAATCCAAGCCATGTTGCCGCTTAAGACGTCGGGCACGGGCCGCTAGGCGAGATATGTTCAAGGCACCAGTTGCATCAATAAACAAAGGTAGGGTGCCAAGGAATTCGCTCGCATCTCTGAGTTGATGAAACTCATCTGCTGTAATACGGCCTCGGCGAATACGCTCTGATGGTATTTCTGAGGTTTCTGAAATAATACGTGTTGCTAACTGCTCTGATGACATTTCAAGAGAAAAGAATCCAACAACCCTATTATCATTTTTTTTATTCGGCTGCGTATCCTTATTAAGGAGTTTGGCAACATTACAGGCAATGTTGGTGGCCAGCGCTGTCTTTCCCATAGCAGGCCGTCCTGCTATAATGACAAGGTCAGAGGGTTGAAGCCCGCCCATCAAGTGGTCAAGGTCTGTTAATCCCGTGGGCAGTCCTGATAAATGCCCGTCGCGCTCGAACGCATTAGCAGCCATGTCCAAAGCGCTGGCAAGGGCACTATCAAAGGGCTGAAAGCCCCCTTCGTAGCGCTCTCTTTCAGCGACCGAATAAAGTATTTGCTCAGCATTCTCTAGTTGTTCCAGAGGCGATTGGCCTGGCTGGGTCGTATAAGCAGCGGATAGAATATCTTCAGCCGCCCGTATCATCTCTCGGCGTAATGCCTCCTCGTAGACAAGGTGGCCATAGTGGCCAGCGTTCACCGTTGTGGTAGCATTAGATACCAATCGGCCCAGATAACTAACCCCACCGACTTCCTTAAGAGCTTCGTCATCTTCAAAAAAACTCTTCAGTGTTTTTTCTGAGGCAAGGCGACCTGTGTTGACTAAGCGGGCGATAAAATCATAAATGCGCCCATGGAGTGGCTCGTAAAAATGCTTGTCTTCCAGAAAATCAGATACTTGGTCTAGGGCATCGTTGTTAATTAAGATGGCTCCGAGAAGAGATTCTTCGGCCTCTAGGTTGCTGGGCTGTTGGTGGGGGATGGTGGTTCCATCATCTGGTGCGCCGGAGGGCAGTTGCCTGAAGTTATGGGCGTGTACCGAATTGTCCATCATCAACCTCTCTTAGAGAGAGTAAGTCTAGCACAAGTGGTGCAACAAGTCAGAAATTATATGGGATGATTTTCAGGGGTTAAAAATTCTATGGCTCGTCAGAGTCATCGTTGCCCTCTGGGGTATTGTGAGTTGAGAGCATATCGGTTTCTGTGTCACTATCTATACCCTCTTGAGCGTCTTCCTCAGCAAGACGTGCCTGTACTTCGTCCTCAAAGACATCCGTCGGACTGATGCTCTCCTCGTTTGTGGCAGCTTTGTTTTCATCATCGGGGGTGATGGAGAGGCCACGGGCCTGGCGTTCTGCCTCTTCCTCGTTGCGGGCTACATTAATTCTAATTCTAATGCGCACCTCTGGATGAAGTCGCACGAGAACCTCATGTAACCCAAGGGATTTAATGGGTTGGATGAGGTTAACTTGATCACGTATCACAGTGAAGCCGTTTTGTGTGAGAGTTTCAACTAAGTCGCGGGTTGTGACTGAACCATAGAGTTGGCCTGTTTCGCCTGCTTGACGCATAACGATAAATTGTTGGCCTTCGAGTTTTTGGGCAATGGATTCTGCCTCTGTTCGGCGTTCTAGGTTCTGAGCCTCCATCTGTATGCGCTCTTGCTCAAAGCGGGTTAGGTTTTCCTTTGTCGCACGGAGGGCTTTGCCACGGGGCAATAAGAAGTTACGAGCATAGCCATTCTTGACGGTTACCATATTCCCCATTTGGCCGAGTTTTTCTATTCTCTCCAAAAGTATGATCTGCATCTTGATATTCCTGTAACCCCCGTTTTATTATTTAACGACGTAAGGGATGAGACTCAAAAATCGTGCCCGTTTAATGGCACGCGCTAATTCGCGTTGTTTTTTTGCTGACACTGAGGTCAGTCGGCTTGGAACGATTTTGCCACGCTCTGATAGATAGCGTTGCAAGAGACGTATGTCTTTATAGTCAATGATCGGAGCACTTGGGCCGGATAAAGGGCAATTTTTGCGCCGCCGAAAGAAAGGTCGTCGCGCTACAGGTGCAGAGTTGGAAGAAGATTCAGAAGAAGAGGAAATGGACATTATTCTGTATTTTGTGTTTCGTTGTGTTATTGGCCAGGCTCAAGAGCGGGGTTTGCATCGGCGCTGACAGTTTCACCATTATTGTCGTTGCCATTACTGTCATCGCTAAAGCTCTCCCGGTGTGGACTGCGACGTTCTTCCCGCCGCGTCATCTGTACCGATGGCTTGCCCTCATGCTCTTGAACCCGAACGGTCAAAAACCGGATGACGTCGTCATTGAACCGCATCTGCCGTTCCATCTCGGCGACAGCATCGTGGGAACTATCAATATCCATAAGGATATAATGACCCTTGCGGTTCTTTTTAATTCTGTACGCTAGAGGGCGTAACCCCCAATACTCAGTACGACCAATAATACCGCCATGCTCGCGTATAAGCGCAGCATAGTCATCCATCAAGGTTTCGGCTTGCTGTGCCGATATATCCTGTCGCGCAATGAATATATGCTCGTAGAGCGCCATAGAATATTGTCCTCGTTCTTAAAAGTTAAGGAAACGAGGACTATAATTAAAATACAGGTTTATGCAACCATTATTACCCTGTTTTCTCCCTCTCTTTTACTATGCCAGATGGGGCTTGAGCTTTGACCGTGTGGGGAGTAGGAAAGGAGGATAATTCAGAGGATGATATAGCGGGGATTAGGGGATTATATGAAAAAACGTGCATTTGTTTTTCCGGGGCAGGGTAGTCAGGCAGTTGGGATGGGGCGTGATATTGCCGAGGCTTTTGTAGTGGCTCGTGAGGTTTTTGAGGAGGTAGATGACGCTCTGGGGCATCATTTATCGCGGATTATTTGGGAGGGGCCAGAAGATACCTTAACTCTTACGGAAAATGCGCAACCCGCCCTGATGACTGTTAGCATGGCTGTTATGCGTGTGCTAGAGGTAGAAGGGGGTTTGGATTTGAGTCAAGCAGCAGTTTTTGTAGCGGGGCATTCTCTGGGAGAATATAGCGCCCTTGCGGCGGCTGGAAGTTTCAACCTTGCAGATACCGCGAGGCTGTTAAGGACACGAGGTCGATCTATGCAACAGGCCGTGCCGGTGGGGGCGGGTTTAATGGCGGCTCTTTTGGGGTCTGATTTTGAAGAGGTAGCAGATATAGCTTCTAAGGCTGCACAGGGTGAGGTCTGCACGCCAGCCAACGACAATGCCCCTGGTCAGGTGGTGATTAGTGGTGATAAGGCTGCCGTAGAGCGGGCTGTAGAATTAGCCAAAGAGCGCGGTGTTCGGCGGGCGGTTTTATTGCCTGTGAGCGCCCCGTTTCACTGCTCCTTGATGGCCTCGGCGGCGACAGTAATGAAAGAAGCACTAGGGGGGGTGACGATGCAAGCACCAGTAGTACCGTTGGTGGCTAATGTGAGTGCTGTAGCCGAGGGTAATATTGATATGATTAAGGAGATGCTTGTAGAGCAAGTAACAGGTATGGTGCGGTGGCGGGAGAGTATCGAGTATATGGTAGACCAAGAGATCGAGGAAATGGTTGAGATTGGCATAGGTAAGGTGTTAAGCGGTTTGGGGAAGCGGATTGCACGGGACCTTGCAGCACAGTCTATTGAAACGTCGCAGGATATTGAAGAATTTTTGGACGGATAATGAGCGAAAGTAAATGAGGCCAAAAAATAAGAAAGGGGATAAGGAGGGTACGTGTTTAATCTGGAGAATAAAAAGGCATTTGTGACGGGGGCTTCAGGAGGCATTGGGCGGGCGATTGCTCGCCGATTGCACGCCCAAGGTGCTGAGGTAGCTCTTTCTGGAACCCGTCAAGAGGTTCTGGAAGAAGTGGCCCACGACCTTGGCTCGCGCGCCCATGTTGTCCCGTGCAATCTATCTGATGAAGCTGCCGTTGCAACCCTACCAGCAAAAGCTGAAGAAGTCATGGGGCCAGTGGATATTTTGGTCAATAATGCAGGCATGACGCGAGATAATCTTTTTTTGCGCCTAAAGGATGAGGATTGGCACCAAGTGATGAGTGTCAATCTAACTGCGACTTTTTTGTTATCCCGTGGTTTTGTGCGAGGTATGATGAAGCGGCGATGGGGGCGCATTGTTGGTATCACCTCGGTGGTGGGTGTGGTGGGAAATCGGGGTCAAGGCAATTATGCAGCCTCTAAGGCGGGTATGGTCGGTATGTCAAAGGCTTTGGCGCAGGAGGTGGCTAGTCGTGGCATAACGGTGAATTGCGTAGCCCCAGGCTTTATTGGAACCGATATGACTGATGATGCAGGGGATGGTAGTTGGCGGGAGCGGATTTTAACCCAGATACCTGTGGGTTCTATAGGTCAGCCGGATGATGTGTCGGCGGCCGTGTTGTATTTGGCCTCCGAGGAGGCAGCTTACGTCACCGGTCAGACACTCCATGTGAATGGTGGTATGGCTATGGTATGATAAGGCAACTGGGGTTCTCTCTGGTCATGTTTGAAAAAGTGTGATAGTAACCCGCAATCTGCTGAATATCATTGAAGGATGAAGGGATAAAGTAATGAGTGATACCGTTGAACGTATTAAAAAAATTGTAGTAGAGCATCTCGGTGTTGATGAGAGCAAAGTTGTAGAAAGCGCTAGTTTCATTGACGATTTGGGCGCTGACAGTCTGGATACTGTTGAACTTGTCATGGCTTTTGAAGAAGAGTTTAGCGTTGAGATTCCCGATGATGCGGCTGAAACGATTCTTACCATTGGGGATGCAGTTAAGTACGTCGACAGCAAGGCCTCTTAAAACGCAACCTAAAGCGACCTGTCCGGTATTGTGCCTGATTCAGCATTGTGATTATGCAACACGGGGTGGCGTGGAGTAAAACATGAGCCGACGTGTTGTTATTACAGGAATGGGTGCTGTTACCCCGTTGGGCGGGGCTCTGGAGCCTGCGTGGCGATCCTTGTTAGCGGGTCGGTCGGGGGCCAGCCTCATGTCCAGCGAGCGGGAAGGGTTTGAGGTTGCTGACCTTGTCAGCAGGGTTGCGTGTCGTGTTCCTCAAGGCAATGAAGAAAATGCCCTCAACCTTGACGACTGGCTAGATACCAAAGAGCAAAGACGCATCGGCTTATTTGTTGCCTATGCTGCTGTTGCAGCGTCCCAAGCCATAGCGGACGCAGGACTGTCACTCTCCTCAACCGAAGAGCAAGAACGTGCTGGCGTTATTATAGGCTCTGGCGTTGGCGGCCTTGTAGAAATTGAACGCTCTTCTATTTTACTTCATGAAAAAGGCCCTCGGCGGGTTAGCCCATTTTTTGTGCCTGGTAACATTGCCAATATGGCATCGGGGTTTGTCTCTATACGCCATGGTTTGAAAGGACCAAATAATTGTCCTGTAACAGCATGTGCCACTGGAGCGCATGCCATTGGAGATGCTGCACGGCTTATCTCTACTGGCGAGGCTGATGTTATGCTGGCCGGAGGTGCAGAAGCGCCCATGTGTAGGCTGACTATGGGTGGATTTGCCGCCTGTCGAGCCTTATCCACTGGTTATAATGACGAACCAGAACACGCCTCACGACCCTACGATAGAGACAGAGATGGGTTTGTTATGGGAGAAGGGTCAGGCGTTGTGGTCCTAGAGTCTCTGGATCAAGCGCAGGCCCGTGGAAGCACTATATATGCTGAGGTTTTAGGCTATGGCATGTCCGGTGACGCATTCCATATGACGGCCCCTGAAGATAATGGAGATGGGGCGTATCGGGCTATGCAAATGGCTCTGATAAGTGCCAAACTTACTCCCTCCGATGTTGACTATGTCAATGCTCATGCTACCTCTACACCCCTTGGTGATGAAATTGAACTTAAAGCCGTTGAGCGTTTGTGGGGGGAGGAAGCTTCTAATCAGTTGTTGATGTCATCCACAAAATCATCCATTGGACATCTTCTGGGTGCGGCAGGGGCTGTAGAATCTATATTTGCAATTCTGGCTATGCGTGACAATATAGCTCCCCCAACTCTTAACCTTGATAACCTATCAATTGATACAGCTATTAACCTAGCACCACATAGATCTGTGCCTCGCGATATCTCTATCGTCATGAACAATTCATTTGGTTTTGGCGGTACCAATGCGTCACTGGTATTTGGGGCGGTAGCGTGAAGAAACAGTTGGGCGATTTAACGTCTTCCCGTTTATTTCGTCAGATTGGATTTATTCTTGGCGTTTTTTTTCTCATTTACGTTGGCACTCAATCTCTGTGTGCCATTTGGCATTGGCCTGGGCCTCATGAAAAGTCTGTGGTGGTGGTAGTGCCAAAGGGGGCAGGCCTTGACCAAATTATAGAGATTCTAAACAAAGCCGGTGTCTTGATGTCTCCTCTGGCTTTTCGTTTAGGGGTGGGACTTACTGATTTTAGTAATTTCTTAAAGGCAGGGGAATACCGTATTCAGTCGTGGATGAGTATGGCCGATATTGCCGCTCAGCTGCGGGCGGGGCGTAGTCTGCAGCGTCGCCTAACCATTCCTGAAGGGTTAACGGTACAGCAAATTGTCAAACTGATTGATGCGCAGGATGGCCTAGAAGGCGAGATTGATTCATTACCAGCAGAGGGATCTTTGTTGCCGGAGACGTATTATTTTGAATATGGCACAACGCGCCAGCAGATAGTGATGCGGATAGCGGCGGCTCATGATAAAATTATGGAAGAATTATGGCCACATCGTGCTAAAGACCTACCCTTTAAGACCCCTGATGAAGCCGTTATTTTAGCCTCTATTGTGGATAAAGAAACTGCCTTGGCGAGAGAAAAGCCAGTTGTTGCGGGTGTGTTTATTAATAGGCTACGCCGTCGCATGCGTTTGCAGTCAGATCCCACTGTCATTTATGGCCTTACGGATGGTTTTGGTATTTTGGGACGACGCATTCGTCAAGGGGAGTTAAAAAAAGATACACCTTATAACACGTATATTATATATGGTCTGCCTCCGACTCCGATTGCTAATCCAAGTGTAGACAGTATTATGGCTGCATTACATCCAGAGAAAACCGACTATCTATATTTTGTAGCAGATGGTAAGGGGGGCCATTCTTTTTCTCGTACCCTTGCTGAGCACAACAAACAGGTGAGAAAATGGCGGCGTCTGCGGGAGTGGAAGAGATGAGAAAACAAGAGATAAAAGCGTAATGGAGGCAAGTCACACAAACTATATAAAGCGCCGTGGGTTGATGTTTGTGCTCACATCTCCCTCAGGGACTGGTAAGACGACTCTATCACGTATGCTTCTTAAAGATGATCCCTTGTTGTCTTTGTCAGTTTCTGTCACTACGCGCCCCGAGCGTAAAGGTGAGCGTAATGGGCAAGATTATCATTTTGTTTCTAGAAAAAAATTTGAAGACATGCGCCGCAATGAGCAGTTTCTGGAGCATGCTTATGTTTTTGACCATTATTATGGTACGCTCCGTAGTCCGGTAGAGGAGGTACTGAGTGGGGGGCGGGATGTGTTGTTTGATATTGACTGGCAGGGTACTCAACAACTTGAGGAAAGAACACGGGATGATTTGGTGCGGGTGTTTCTTTTACCGCCCTCGGCAACGATCCTTCAGAATCGGTTAAGGATGCGAGCTCAAGACAGCGAATCCGTTGTTGAACAACGCATGATGGGGGCCGCTGGGGAGATTAAGCATTATGCGGAGTATGATTATATTATAGTCAATCACGATTTGGATGAGAGTTTATATAATCTGAAGGCTATTTTATGTGCCGAAAGACTCCGTCGCACTAGACAAATCGGACTCGCGGATTTTGTAAGCCAGCTCAGTAGCGAACTCTAACCGGATATCTTTTTATGGGATTAAAACTACGCGCCCCATAATTTTTCCCTCTCGTAAATCTTCAAGGGCTTGAGAGGCTTGGTCCAAAGGCCGCTCAGTGACTGGAATGGGATCAACTTTTCCAGAGCGTACAAGATCCATCATTTGATGGGTTTCCGCAAGGGAGCCTACAAAACTGCCACAGATAGAAAGGGCACGTAGGGGAAACATAGGGATAGGCATAGCAAGGCCACCACCAAATAAGCCTACCACCACTACTTGTCCACCTTGCCTTACAGCACCTTGGGCAAAAGCTAAAGAGGCCTCTGAGCCTACAAAATCTATAGCCGCTACAACGCCGCCACCAGTATCTGTGTGAAGTTTCTTGAGATCTTCGGCATTTAATGGGTCATAGGCAGCATGAGCGCCCGCCCCCATGGCCTCTTGCAATTTGTGAGGGTCAACATCGGCCACCAGTGGAGCAGCCTCAAATAATGAGCGGGCAAATTGCAACCCCATCATGCCAACACCACCAAGGCCTACAATCATGACACGTTCGTTAGGGTTATGGCTTTGTACTTTTTTTAGGGCCCCAAATGCCGTAATACCGGAGCACATGTAGGTAGCTGCGAGACCGTCGGCGATACCATCGTAATCAAAAAGATAACGCGGGTGGGGGGCTAGCACGTGGTCTGAATAGCCACCAGAGACATTAACGCCTAAGAACTGTGGCGCTCGGCATAATTGCTCTTCATCACGCTCGCAAGCCGGACAGTTCTGGCAGCCAATCCAAGGCCAGATCACATATTTTTTTCCAACCTCTACGCCCGTAGCCTCAGGACCGAGAGTTATCACTTCTCCTTCAATTTCATGGCCCATGGTAAAAGGTAACTCACGGCCTCCACGAATATCTAGCTGATTATCACCACCCATTTCAAAATGTCCATCCTGAATATGCACATCACTATGGCAAACACCACAATGGGTCGTGCGTAACAGAACCTCTGTGCCTGATGGCGTTGGTGTTTCGCTTTCAACTGGCTGAAGGGGAGCGCCGTATTCGGTAAGGGCTTGGCTTTTCATGAGGGACTATCCTTTCTCCAGACTTATTACGTAGTAGCACCACTATCCCACTACACCATTACTTTGCCACGTAAGTCCATAAGACTCAACCGCCTTGTTGTGTTATAAGGGCACGGGTTAGGTGGCAGAAATCTTCTGGTGTTAGGTTTTCTGCCCGATAAGAACTATCAAGCCCAGAATCATCCAGCAAAGTTTCAAGATCTTTTGTCAGAGTTTTAAGGCTATTCCGCAACATTTTGCGTCGTTGCCCAAAGGCTACCGCTGTAACTCGCTCTAACGCGTCAGAGGGTACGTCAAACGGGTAGGCGATAGGTTCAAAATGCACCACTGTAGAGGTAACAGCGGGGGGAGGTGTGAAGGCTTGAGGATTTACGTTAAAGATTACACGAGGGTGGGTGCGCCACTGGCTGATGACAGATAATCGTCCATAGGTGCGAGTGCCGGGTTGAGCGGTTATTCTTTTGGCCACCTCTCGTTGTAGCATAAGCGTTAAACTACTCCACCAAGGTGGCCAGTGTTGAGATAAAAGCCAGCGCGTTAAAAGTGGAGTTGCTATATTATAGGGTAAATTGGATACAATTTTACTAGGTTTTGGCTTAGCTAGTTTTGCTGACTTTGATTTGGCAGATTCTAGTAGGGGGGCGGCTTCGGCTAAACCCATAGTCAGTGCGTCACCCTCAATAAAAGTTAACCTGCCTGGAAAAGCCATTGCTATTTCTTCCAATGCTGGAAGACAGCGACTATCACGCTCAATGGCAACAATATGCTGTGCGCCACGTTCCAGAAGCGCCCTTGTGAGTCCACCTGGACCTGGACCTACTTCCAGTACAGTATCGTTGGAGCATATATCAGCAGCACGGGCGATACGTTCGGTTATGTTAAGGTCTAAAATAAAGTTCTGCCCGAGAGATTTGCGGGTGGTAAGTTTGTGTTGCCGTATTACTTCACGTAAGGGGGGCAAATCTGGAGGCTGGTTCATGGGTGCTGTTTGGCGTGACGGGTACGTTTTGTGTGTACACAGATTCCGGCGAGGCATAAGGCTGCTATGAGACTAGAGGGGTTTGCGCGTCCTTGACCGGCAATATCTTGCGCGGGCCCGTGATCTGGTGAGGTGCGCACGATGGGTAACCCAAGGGTTACGTTGACGCTTCTTCCAAAGCTTATGGTCTTGATGGGGATAAGTGCTTGGTCGTGATACATGCACAAAATCACGTCATAACCACCTTGGCGGTTAGTATGAAACAAACTATCTGCTGAAAATGGACCTGAGATGTCAAATTCTTCCGATTGTAATCGCTTGATGGCGGGAATAATGATGCTTTGCTCTTCATTGCCAATGTCTCCATCTTCTCCGGCATGAGGATTAAGCCCCGCAACAGCAAATCGTGGCTGATGTATGCCGAAATCACTGCGTAACCCATGAGCGGCAGCGCGCACAGTCTTTGTTAGTAGGGTAGCGGTTAAGGTGGTCGATACAGTGGCTAAAGGAATATGGCGGGTGACAGGAATAACTTTTAAGTCAGGGCAAGTCAGCATCATTACAGGAAATGGTGCCTGTGCGCACGTAAGTTTTCCCAGATAATGAGCGAGATATTCCGTATGGCCCGCATGGTGAAGACGTGCTTGTGCAAACACAGACTTGCGTACCGGATTAGTAACAAGGCCACCAGCACTTCCCTGCCATGCGAGGCGCGCACCCTGCTGGATGGAGGCTAAAGTGATGTTGGAAGTGGTGGTTGTATCAGGGGGCAGGACGGGTAAAGCCTTCTGGAAGACAGAAAGAGCCTCCTGTGGGCTTTCAATTGAGGCAATGGATACCGGTAAGCTTAGGTGAGTGGCACAGGATTCTATGTGCTCGGGGTCATCTATGGCAAAAAACGGTGGCATGTTATATTGCACCCGCCCTTGCCATGCTTTTAGGGTAATCTCGCGACCAATGCCGGATGCATCTCCTGTGGTGAGTGCCAGTGGTCCTGTCATGAGTGCATCCTCAACGTCTAATGCTGTCAGTATCAGTGCGCTTAACGAATATCAACGACAGCACTGCGGCGTAAATCGCGCAAATAACGCCGTGCTACCATTTCTAACTCTCGATTGTACAAATCATCCTCAATCATATCTCTCGTCACAGCAATACCTGTATCGTTCTGACGATCACATACGAGAACGACTTCTATGCCTCGCGGAGAGCGTTGCGGAGGGATGATATCGCCAGCATTCTTTGACTGGAGAATAGCCTGTTGCCGATCATCAACCTGACCTGCCATAATAGTATTCACGCTGTCAATTTGAAAGTTGAGGTCTTCAATGAGAGGGGCGATATTCTCGCAACTTGTAAATCTCTCAAGAAGAGAGTTGATCCGGTTCTGGGCTAAAATTACGTCGGCCCGGCTAGCATCCGCTTCAAGGGGAGCTAAAACGTGCATCAACCGGAATTGATTACGCTGAGCATCGGCTTCATTGCCTATAGTCTTATCAATAAGGGCTAGGATGTAATAACCATCAGAGGCGCGAATAGGGGCAGATATACTGTTGGGCCTCATGGTGCGAATGACTCGCGTTAGTTCCGGTGCTAGCTGGTCTTCTTGTATCCAGCCAAGATTGCCGCCCTGTGCCGCTGTGGGAGATTCGCTAAAGCGCGCTGCTATAGCTGGAAAGGACGCCCCACGCTGAAGTTCTTGAGATAACCGCCGCGCTGTTTGGGCTACAATGGTAGATTCACGAGCATTGTCAAACGCTAGAAATATCTCACCTAATTGATAACGGGGCTTGTCAAAAGCTTTCTGCATGCGTTGGTATTGTTCGTTAATTTCATTGTCGCTAAGAGCGATGTCAGAGCCAAATCTTCCAATCAGCAATTTATCCCATGTGGCGTTGGCGTATGCCTGATGCTGGAGGGTCTGAGGGTCAATTTCTTTGCGCTCTAGAAAATCAAGTAAGCCTTCTGTATCCATATCATTCTGGTTTGCAATCCGATCAATATACTCATTTAGATCGTCAACATTAATACTGACTTCTAAGCGGCTTCCTTCTTGAATCTTTATTTGTTCATTAATCAGAGAGCGAACTACTTGATCACGGATACGTTCTTCGTTTTCTGGTGTATGCTCAAGGGCAGCTGTTGCAAAAATGAGTTTTAATCTCTGTTCAACGTCATAATCAGAAATCAGCTTGTCATTGACAATAACTGCGATGCCCTGCTCTTCCCGTGGTAGAGAGGTGAGCGAGTCTGGAGAAACAGTTGGAGACGTACTTTGGATTACCGTTGATCTTGATTCTGTTGTTGGTTGAGTTCCTGTTTCTAGTTGAACTTGAGCATTGGCGTACTCGGGCGCTATAGAAACCAAAGCGCAAATGAGAAATCTCACTAAAAGGGCGCGTTGGCACTGAAGGGAAATCAGAGAATATATATTTACTTTTTTTATCATAATTATAGTGGCTTTTTATACGACAGATAGAATCATAAAGGAGAGTTACCTAGCAATGATGCGGGGACGCTAGTCTACCCTTCGAATAAACCTTAATCCACAAAAACCATAATCTAAGAGGGGATAATGGAAGTTAACCCTCTCCGGCGGGTAGGTTCTTGAGGGTAAGGGTAGGGGGGTGGGGCTTCAGGATACGGGGCATGGAGAGGAGAAGAGGAAGAAGCCAGAGATAACAGAGTATCAATCAGAAAGACGTCTCGTTTTTGCCATCATCCAATGCTGTAGTGAATTGAGTGCCTCCTAGCGTTTTTAGACTAATTTGAACGTAAAGCCGTCTATTACTAGAGATATCACGATCCTCGGTAAAATCATTCTGCAAAGCCATGTCTACAATAAGACATTCGTCCTCATAGCGTAGACCGGTATCACCTTTGATGGTTCTTTCTGTCGTCAGATTACGCCGCCATGATCCATAAGCCGTCCAGTTCTGATGAATGTTGGCAGAGAATTTAAAGCGTGCTTCTTTGTTGACTTCAGTATCTGAAGCTAAATCCCCGGATAGTTTTACATAACCGGCGTCCAGTTGAAAAATACCGAATTGAGTTTTCAGATTAATATCATTGCGTCTGACAGCAAAATCTTCATGATCAAGGCGAACTCGATGTTCTAGAGATAGCCATGGAGCGAGCGTGAGGCTTATAAGACCCACATAGTCAGAGCGACGACCCGCAAGGCTAGGATTTCCTGCAAAAGCCTTCTCGGAGTGCGTACGATAGACCTGTCCAAAGAGAAATTGCGCGCTATTATGGCTATTAGTTCCTACAATGGTCATTTTGACGCCGACATTAGCGCGTATACCACCTTCCCAACGGTCAAAGCCGGAAGAGCGATTGAGGGCAAAGAGATTAGTCTCGTCTAATTCTACACTGAGGCTATCTTCATTGGGGATTTTATCGCGATTTCGACTTTCTGGCGCAACAAAAAGCTGAGCAATAGGCTCAAGAATTTGATTGAATCCCGTACCGTTGTGAACGAGAGGAAGTCGCCATTCAAGGCCTGCGGTTGGCAAGAAACGACCAGTCCACTGTTCGCCAGATTCTCTAACAGGCTGTCTTGTATTGTCTGGAATATCCGTGACGGAATAGATATCGCCACGTACTTGAGCTAAGGTTTTCCACGCGCCGCCAGCAGTATCATAAAATTGCCGCTGCCATGTAAGAGCATTAGATAATCGTCGTGAAGTGGCCCCTTTTTTACGAGTAAGTATCATCAAATTACTATCAATGGTTACAACGCCGCCCTGAACAAGTTCAGGCCATAAATGGCTATAACTCGCTAGGGGAGTAACGACGGGTAAGATCGCTCGTTGATTTTTGTCTAGTAGGTTTTGAAAATGATATCCGGTAACGGATCCATAATTCAAACCAGATTGGTTCTCTACATATAGGCGCGACACAAGATCTGTGCTGTCAGTAATGTTATAGCGACGTAAAAACGTATCATCCGTTGTTGTTTCTAAATCAACGCCCCATCGTGTTTCTTCGTCAATATCAAATTGTCCGCGTACAAATAGACTTCCTCGGAACATTTTGCCATTGGGGCCTCGGGCTGATGCATCCTGAGTGAGAATCCCAGAAGCTCGAACGGTATAAGTGCCTGAGTGCAATCTATGCCGCCATTCATTATGGAGTAGAAGGCCACTTTTGGTGTAATATTGCGGAGTAACAGTTAAATCGTAATTTGGTGCTAAACTCCAGAACCAAGGGGTTTCTACATAAGCGCCCAAATCTGAGGAGATTCCAACATTGGGAGCCAAAAAGCCTGTTTGCCGTTTAACGAGTGGGTCAGGTTGAATTAGAAACGGCAACCAAGCGACCGGTATTCCGAAAAACTCCAAACGGGCATTCTCATAGCGAATGGTCTGCACTTTTGTGTCGTGAACAACCTTACCAGCCTTGATTTGCCACAACGGAACCTTGCTCTCTCTAGTTTCAGAAAGGCATAAACGGCAGGGACTGTAGACTACATTATGAAGCGTGCGCACATTGCCATCATCCGAAAGTTCACCTTGCTTTGCGGCCAGTCGTGCATTATCTGCCATTAGAAGAGAGGGCATTAAAACCAAGCTGCTGTTCAGGCTATCGTCAAGTTCTATACTATCGGCAGAAATGACATTACCCTCAGAATCTATAATTCGTACAGAGCCACTCGCGTGGGCAGTACCACTTTTTTGGTCATATCGTATGTAATTGGCCAAGAGAGTGTGATTGTTATGGGTAAGTTCTACATTGCCCTCAGCGGTTATCACCATGGTGACTTCATTGTATGACAAAACATCAGCCTGAATGAGAACGCGCCCTGTGGTTAAGTCGTCTAACGGGTTTAAGGGAGGCGTCGTTTGCTCATAGGCAAACGAATGAACGCTCACTAGAGTGATAATCAGCATGAAAAACAGGTTAATGATTTTAAAAAATTGCACGATAGCTATGTAGTGTCCATCCATTTGCTGGGTGATATCGGAGTTGCTATCCATCTTCTTGATAAATTAGGATAGTAAGAGTAAAGCAAGCTGTGATCAGGGTTGGACCCCAAGCGGCTAGATAGACAGGGACGACTTCGGAATCTCCCAATATGGAAAAGAATTGGCTTAAAAAGAAAAATATGAATCCCGCCGGAATTCCCCCTAGCCAAAGACGTCTTGTTTTTGCAGAGCGATCTAAATTAAGCGGAAAGATAGCTGCTAGAAGAGCCATAACGCACATCAAAGCAGGGAGAATCATGAGTTCAAGATAGTGAAGGCGGTATTGGGTAGTAGAAAACCCTGCAGATTCAGCAAGCTTGGCAGTTTGATTGAGGCTCCAAAACGAGACAGTACGTGGTTCAACGAAACCTTTTAATATCTGCTCTGCGGTGAGGGTGGAAGGTTGCCGATAGGAAGGGAGAAATTCGCTTGTCTGGTCACGATGGGTGAACCATACATCGTCTAACCTCCAATATCCTGATACCAGCCGAGCACGGGGAGCGTCTATGCGACCAGAAAAGAGGTAATCATTGTCATAGTAGAAAATAGTGACATCCTCTAACGTGAGGGTTTGATTATCTTTGCTGGCTTGGTCAGCGTGAATAATAGCCCATCCGCCATTATTGTTTTGTCTCAGCCATAATCCGGTGTTGGAAACAGAAAGAAATTCGGAGCGTTCTTGAATGAGAACGTTCTCCATATACTTGTACTTTTGAAATAACAATGCAGCTATCGGATTATAGATAGTCACAGCTAAAACACCGACAGCTAGCGTAAGACTCAACACAGGCGCTAGCATCTGCCAGATGGAAAGGCCGGTTGCTCGTATGGCAACTAGTTCGTGATTACGCAACAATCGGAAAAAATATAATAATGTTGCTAGCAATACGATAAAGGGAAGCGCTTCCTCCATCAAATTGGGTAGTTTGAGAAGCGCCATGCCTAACACCTGATCAAGGGATATATGAGCCTTACCTGCAGTGCGTCTTAGCAATTCTGTAAAATCACCAAGAAAAATAATTATTCCGAAGACAGAAACGACAATCATCAAGGCGGTAAGAGATTGTTTCGCAAGATAAAGGAAAAGAGTCCAAGGCATGAGACGATTACGTGCCTTGTTCTTGAGGAGGTGTAATCTTTTGTATGAGGTGTGATAGTAACCTTGAAGGACCCCCTGCGAAGATAATAAGTACAGTAATGAAGCAAGCGCTGAGGGGGAGCATATACAGGGTGAACAACAGGGCTGGGTAACGGGTAGAGAGGGAAACTAAGCCAAGTTGAGCGATGCGTAACACGACGGCGATGGAAACGCCTATGGCAATACGCAAAGTGTAATTTTCTTGCCGGCTATGGAAACCCGGCAAGAAGGTTGCCAGAGCAATGAGAGCGTAGAGAAAACAAAACAAGGGAGAGGTTAGGTGGTCATGTCCTCGTGCTAGAAATTTATTTTTTTGTTGGTTTTCGTAGAGATTATTTGCGTTAAGAAACAGCAGCTCCTGAATGAAACGTTCACGGGAGTTGTAATTGACGTCGTTGTTTTCTTCTATCAGGTTGGAGATATCAATACTATATTGGTCAAAGTTGATGGTGTTGGCGGGTGGTACACCACTCTTTGTGGGGCTGTATTGTACAGAGCCGTTGTGCATAATCAGGAAGGATCTTTCGCCATCAATAGATAAAGTGCCGGATTGTGCAATATAGGTGAGGCGTTCGTCAGGATTTCTCTCATCCTGAAATAGGATATTGTTAATGACACCGTTTGGGTTTTTGTGTTGGGCATAAATGGTAATGCCTATGGTAGGGTTCATAAATTGACCTGCGCGAACGAGAGAAAAAACAAGTTCGCTACGTGCTTCCATCATTACATCCCGATTGTGGCGCATGGAGGCCGGACTAACGTAGATATTAATCAACAAGGTTAGGATGGCGATAAGACCGGCAAAAGTAATAACGGGGCGGATGAACCCCCAGTAATTAACGCCAGTTGCTAGCATGATAATGAGTTCTCTGTCGGTTCTTAGGCGGTACAGCACATAAAGTGAGGCACACAGTAGGGCCGCTGGCAGGATAAGAGTCATAATGTAGGGCAGGTAAAACAGGGCGAGTTCAAAAAAGACACTAATACCCTGATTGTATTTGATAGAGATTTCTAAAAACTTTAGGGTTTGGGTAAGCCAAGTAACGCTGGCTAAAATGAGTGTCAGAAAGCCAAAAGAGATCATTAGTTGTCGGATAATGTAGCGGTCGAGGATTGTCATTGGTCTTAATATCCCCCTTATTGTGGATGGGTTATTTTCTATTATAATTGTTGTAGTTTTGGTTTCTTATCCCCACGCCTTTTTAAGGATTCGCCGAAAGAGCCTTGATTTTTGATAGTAGCATAGGAGTAAAATTATGGAAATTTCCTTTACCTCACTGAAAATACCCACTAAAGGTATAGTGGCGTTGATTGTTGCTGAGGGAACTCGGCTGGGCTCTTTTGGCCGAAAGGTTGATGCGGCAACCGGAGGAGCAGTGAGTCGTGCTCTGAATGCCTCTCATTTTAAGGGAAAATCTAGCGAAACTGTGGACGTATTAGGCGCGTCAGGGGGTATAGGGCGTGTTGTGGTGATGGGGTTGAGTAGGCCATCGGTAGGGGAGAGAGAGTTAGAGAATTTGGGGGGAAAACTGGTTGGGCGGGTGGAAAATAGTGGTGAGACAAAATTGAATATTGCTGTTGAGCCCGTTCATGGATGTCAGGTATCAGCTTCGCGAATGGCTGCCTGCATTGCTTTGGGCGCGCGCTTGCGGGCGTATCGCTTTAATAAATATAAAAGCAAGAAAAAAGGAAAAGACAGATCGCTATGCCTTGAGCATGTCTGTTTGATGACGCAATCTGTTGTGGGGGCCAGCAGGGCTTATGAAGCCTCTGAAGCTCTAACGGAAGGTATCTATTTGGCGCGAGATTTGGTGAATGAACCACCCAATGTACTTTGTCCAGAAGAGTTTGCTGCACGTGCCCTTGAACTGCGCTCTGTAGGGGTGAAGGTTGAAGTTTTAAATGAAGAAAAAATGAAAAAACTTGGCATGAATGCCCTGTTAGGTGTGGGACAAGGGAGTATCAGAGAGAGCAAACTGGTGGTCATGCAGTGGAAGGGAGCGCGTCAGAAAACATCACAGCCAATAGCCTTTGTCGGTAAGGGAGTTTGTTTTGATACGGGCGGCATTTCTTTGAAACCTCCTGTAGGCATGGAAGATATGAAGGGTGATATGGGAGGGGCTGCGTGTGTAACAGGCCTTATTCATGCACTGGCTAGGCGTCGGGCGAAAGTTAATGCGGTTGTGATTGTTGGTCTTGTGGAAAATATGCCCGGTGGCAACGCTCAGCGACCCGGAGATATTGTGACGTCTATGTCTGGCAAGACCATTGAGATTTTGAATACGGATGCCGAAGGGCGCTTGGTTTTGGCGGATGCTCTGTGGTACGCTCAGCAACGGTTCAAACCTAAAATAGTTATTGATTTGGCGACCTTAACTGGTGCGATCATGGTGGCACTGGGGCAAGAATATGCGGGATTGTTTTCAAATAATGATCGGTTGTCGGAGCGCCTTATAACAGCAGGAGAGACAGTGAACGAAAAAGTATGGCGTATGCCCTTGCATGACTCTTATGATAAGATGCTTAAGTCTTCGTTTGCGGATGTAAAGAATATTGGAGGCCGCTATGCAGGATCCATCACAGCTGCACAATTTCTCCAGCGATTTATTGATAAAACACCATGGGCGCATCTTGATATTGCGGGAACGGCTATGGCGTGTCCATCTTCTGACATTAACCACTCGTGGGGCAGTGGCTATGGCGTGAGGTTGCTTAATCAGTTAGTAGTCAGGCACTACGAAAAATAATCTTTGAAAAGGCTAGGATATACAGTGGCAGAACTCTTGTTTTATCAGCTAACGATCAAACCTCTGGAACGGGCTTTGCCGGAATTGCTAGAGCGCTCTTTGGAGCGGGGATGGCGGTGTGTGGTGCGCACCGGATCAGCAGAACGCGTGAAAGATTTGGATACTCTGTTGTGGACGTGGCGGGATGATAGTTTCTTGCCTCATGGGTCACGGGGCTCAAGCGAAGGAGATCAACAACCAATATGGATTACAGATAACGAAGTTGATAACCCTAATGAAGCGCAGGCATTGTTTCTTGTTGACGGGATGCGGGTGAGTCAGGTCAATGGTTATGAGCGGTGTGCGGTTTTGTTTGATGGTTGCAATGAAACAATGGTAGTGGGCGCACGGGAGGATTGGCGCACTGCCCGGGAGGGAAAACAGAAGACAGTTTATTGGCTTCAAAATGAGGCCGGTCGCTGGGAGAAGGGAAGCCAATAATTAAGGATGCTAGATGCTACTGTGCTGGACAAGGGAGTTTTTCAGCCGTAAGCTAGAAATGGTTATGTAGGAGAGGTGTATGGTGCTGGTGTGATCCATGCCAGAGAGAATATAAAACCCATAAGGGCTTTATGGCATGACAGCCTTGGATAAAGGCTTCAACTTGCGACCGTAATGGTGACGTTCTATAACCAATAACCTTGATTTTACTTAAAGAAGGTGTTTATACCATGTCCTTTGAAAGGACCTTTTCCATCATCAAGCCTGATGCGACTCGTCGCAATCTCACCGGTGCTATTGTTGATCGTCTGGAAAAAGCGGGGTTGCGGGTAGTCGCTCAAAAGCGCATCCGGATGACTACGGCACAAGCAGAGAATTTTTACGGTGTTCACAAGGATAGGCCGTTTTTTGACGGGTTGGTGTCTTTTATAACGTCTGGTCCAGTGGTGGTTCAGGTATTGGAGGGGGAGGATGCTATTGCCCTCAACAGAAAAGTGATGGGGGCGACAAATCCGGTAGATGCAAAGATCGGTACCATTCGCGCTGACTTTGCGGAGTCCATTGAAGCCAATTCAGTGCATGGATCTGATGGTGTAGATACAGCCCGCGAGGAAATTGCATTCTTCTTCAGAGAAGATGAAATTGTTGGATGATTATTGTGGTACTGTCAGGAATGTAGGTGGCAGTGTTACATCGTGTAACTGAACGCGCCCATCAATAACAGGAGCACGACCTTCTATGACCAGCTTTAGAGCTAGGGGATAGATTTTATGCTCGGCCTTAAGAACACGGGCGGCAAGGCTATCTGAGGTATCATCTGGGCTTACGGGTACGGCGGCTTGGGCGATGATGGGGCCTGCATCCATTTCGGTGCGTACATAATGCACTGTGCATCCGGTTAGGCAAACACCTGTCTTTAATACTCGCTCATGGACATGAAGTCCCCGAAAAGAAGGTAACAAGGAGGGATGAATATTGAGATGGCGGTCATGCCAGCGATTAACAAAAGAGGTGGTCAATAAGCGCATAAAACCCGCGTTGCACAAAATTTCCACACCAGCGTCTTCTAGAGTTGTGGTGAGAGCCTCTTCAAAAGATTCGCGGCTTACGTAGCCCTTGTGGTCAATGACCTGAGTGGTTAAGCCATGGGTTTTTGCCCATTCAAGCCCAGAGGCATCGGGTCGGTCTGAAACCACAAGGGCAATCTTGGCAGGGTAGGTGGAGTCAAAAGTGGCTTTGGCAAGGGCTGCCATGTTAGAGCCACGTCCGGAAATCAAGATACCTGTGGGGATGTGCTTCTGCTGGCCTGTCATGGGGCGCTTCCGGGGGAGCCAGTAATAATGACAGGAGCCTCTTCTGGCATTCGGGAAACAAAAGTTCCAATGGTCCAGACGGTTTCACCAAAACTTTCAAAGTGGTTTTTTAGGGTGTCTTCTTGGCTGGCGGGTACAACCACCACCATGCCGAGGCCGCAGTTAAATGTATGGGCCATTTCCATGTCTGGCAGGCCGCCTAAATCAGACAACCAGCGAAAAATCGGAGGCAGAGGCCATGTTGTGCCATCAACATGAGCCTGAATGGTGTCTGGCAGAAAACGAGCAATATTATCTATCAACCCGCCACCGGTGATATGAGCCATGGCCTTGATACCCTTGAACATAGAAGCGTCTTTATGCTGCAGGGCCGCCAGTAGAGAGCGGACGTAAATACGGGTAGGGGTTAGTAGACATTCTCCAATATTTTGAGAAGGGTCTAAAGGAAAAGGATCATCATACCTATAAGCGTTATCTTCAATTAACTGGTGCACTAGCGAAAAACCGTTGGCGTGAACACCGGAAGAGGCCAACCCTAGCAGGATATCTCCCTCGGCAATATCATCACGGGGCAACACGGCTTCTCGCTCTACAACACCAAGAGCAAAGCCCGCCAAATCATAGTCACCAGATTGATAATGCCCGGGCATTTCGGCGGTCTCTCCACCAATCAAAGCACATCCGGCCTCGCGGCATCCCACGGCAATACCTTCAATTATTTGTGTGGCTTGCTTGATATCAAGGTGGGCGGTTGCAAAATAATCCAAAAAACAAAGAGGCTCGGCACCTTGTACAATCAAATCATTGACACACATGGCAACCAAATCAACGCCGATGGTATTATTTTGCCCGGTAGCGGTTGCGAGTTTGAGTTTTGTCCCCACGCCATCGGTTGCAAGTACCAGAATTGGATCGCAATACTCAAGAGAGGCCATATCAAACAGGCCCCCAAATCCTCCAAGAGAGGCACTGGTTCCGGCACGAGCCGTTGAGGCTGCCAATGGAGCTATGGCACGTATCAGGGCATGGCCTGCGTCAATATCCACCCCAGCCTTCTGGTAACTATAGCTATTGGTGAGGCGGCTTTGACCTTTTTTAGTAGAACTCATAATGATTTCTGCATATTCTTGATTTGTCTTCCAACAAGACTTTCAGGGGGAGCAAATACGCATACCTCTCTTAGAGGTATTATCATGCTAGGCGGACAATGTGTGGTTTTCGGTAGCGCCTTATGTTAGCGTCAAGCGTGATGTACTCCTTCTATACCGAAGTACGTTGGGAATCCATAGAGTTGGCAAAAATAAACATGAAGGATACTCAAAAAAAACCAAAGTTACTGCATTCTCTGTATTTTGGCATTCATTTTGTGGCCATTCTCATCTTAGCTCCGGTTTGGGCACCAGATGTGCAGGCGCAGGATATCTTTACGGTTCAGGGAATTCGTATGGATAAAACAGCGGCTTCTGCTAGAGAAGCACGGGCGATAGCTCTCAAGGAGAGTCAAGAGGAGGCCATCGGACATCTCTTGCGTCGTCTAACGCCATCATCTGTCTGGGATGAGTTGCCGGTGGTGGAGTCAGAGGCGCTCCCTTTTCTTGTTAAAGGATTGCAGGTTACAGGAGAAAAAACTAGCTCCACGCGTTATCTGGGATGGTTGGCGGTGAGTTTTAAGCCACCTGCTATTACGGCACTGCTACAGGGGGCGGGGATTGATTTTGTGCAACTTCAATCAGAACCGATACTTCTCTTGCCGGTATATAGTGACCAATATGGGAGTATCTTGTGGCAAGAAGATAACAACTGGCGTGAGGCTTGGGCGCGAGCTGATATTGTTGGTAGTTTGACGCCCTTTGTTTTACCGGTAGGTGACCTTGAGGATATCACCGATGTGTCGGTCCAACAGGCTCTGACAGGTGATGTATCGGCTTTGTACAATCTAGCCGCTCGCTATCAGCTGAACCGTATTATGGTAGCGCAAGCCTTGCTGTTTCTGGAGGGTGGTTTGGTGCAAGTAGTGGCCACTCTCTACGATTATGATGGTGTGCAACGTACGTTCACCTTCACTGTAAGCAACAAGGAAGTGGAGGTGCAGCCCGTTTTTCAAACAGAAGAATCTTCTGACCAACTGCCTAGAGCGATGACTGACGCTGGTATAGCTAGGAATAACCTGTTAGAAGAGGGCATTCAACAACTTATTGCCCGCTCTGAGGAGGGTTGGAAAAAGGGCTTGTTGGCTCAAGATGATGGAGGGGGTTCATTGCTGGTGTGGGTAGCCTATGATAATCTTAGAGAATGGTTGGGGATAAGAAAAAAAATTCAAGGTGTGGCATCAGTTGACAGTTTTACTATTCAGGAGCAGACGATATCGGGTGCTTGGGTGGTATTATCGCATCTTGGCGATGTGAGTGCTCTGTCAATGGCGCTGTCTCGACAGAATCTACATCTTGTCAGAGAAGAGGGTGGGTGGATTGTTTTCAGTTCGTCTTAGATTAATCGTGGGTGCAAATAATAATATTCAGATAACATTATGACGTACCTGACAATACCAAACATGATTACCTTAACGCGTTTATTGGTACTAACGCCTTTAGTTATTGTCATGATCGTCTGGAATGAACCGACCTTTGCTCTTGGTGCTATGGTGTTGGCGGGGTTGAGTGATGCGGCTGATGGTTTTATAGCTCGCATGTCTAAGAATTATACCGACCTTGGCGTATGGTTGGATGCCGCTGCAGATAAAATTATGCTGGGAAGTTCATACGTGTTACTGGGATATATGCAAGTTATTCCGTTATGGGTTACGGGCGTGGTTATCGGTCGCGATGCCCTCATTATTGCGGGCGTACTGCTGGCGCGATTTTGGGGGGTTCCTTTGAAGATCAGTCCTGTTTTCGTCAGTAAAGTAAACTCGGTAGTGCAAATCTTGCTGATTGCGCTCATTTTGGCAGTAGCTTCTTGGAATAAAACTATCATGTATGCAGATAATCTGTCTATTGTAGACGCTGTGACAGTGATAGGCAATACGCTCATTGAAGGTGTTGTTTGGGTTATGGTTATAACATCGGTGCTTTCTATTGTGTCTTATTGTCGGCAGTGGATAAAAGCCATCCTTACGCCTAAAAAAAGTGCATAGCAACAGTAAACAGTACATTAACATCTGGATGTAGACACTATGACGATTCATCAGCTATTTCTTGATTTGCCTCATCACTCGGCTGTGGGCCGTGATGATTTTTTCATGAATGAGGCCAATGCGCATGCGCTCTCCATGATTGATTGCTGGCCTAGCTGGCCGGACCGTGTGTTAGTGTTATGTGGGCCTGAGGGTAGTGGTAAGAGCCATCTGGCTTGCGTCTGGCAACAGATCTCTGGAGCACAAATGGTTGACTTGGGTGGGTTAAATCAAGCCTTAGCAGAGGGTATAGGACAGTGCGCTGTTATTGTGGAAGATATACATCAATGCCCAAAAGATGGAGAGAGAAAGTTGCTGCATCTGGTGAACATGGTGCGTCAGGAGAAGGGATGGCTTTTGCTAACTAGCCGCTTAACGCCGACCAAATGGCCAATTTGTTTACCGGATCTAGCCTCGCGGCTGCGAGCAGCCCCGCATGTTTTTCTAGAGTCGCCTGATGATACCCTATTGGCAGCAGTTTTGGATAAATTATTGCGTGACCGGCAGTTGCGGGTTTCGGAAGATTTAGTTCATTATATGGTGTCGCGCATGGAGCGCTCGTTGGCGGCAGCGGGGCGGCTTGTAGAGGCCTTGGATGCAGTCTCGTTGGGAGAAGGCAAATCTATAACCAAAGGGCTCGTGCTTTTGGTGTTGGCTAAGATAATGAAGGAGGGCCGGATAAGGCAAGAAGTCACAGGCTTTGTTTCAGGTGGGGGAGCAACATATAGTGACAGAGGGAGTTTATTATGAGTGAGGCATTTGAGATTTATGTCTGTTGTTGAGATAGCCCAAGAGGTTGCTGTAGGTTTGACACTTGATTCGGCAGAGCGATTTATCAATCGTGAACTCTCATGGCTGGAATTTAATCGCCGTGTTGTGCAGGAATCTGAGAATGAAAATCATCCTTTGTTGGAACGGTTACGGTTTTTGTCTATTTCCGCAAACAATCTGGATGAGTTTTATATGGTTCGCGTCGGTGGTTTGTGGGGGCAGATTAACGCAGACATTGATCTAATTAGTCAGGATGGCTTGACGCCAAAACAACAACTCAGGCGTATTAACACTGTAGCTAATGATCTAATGAAGCAGCAGCAGAAATGCTGGGCACTTCTGCGACAGTCCTTGAAGGAGAACGACATTGTTCTTCTCAACCCCGAGGATATTAATAATGAAGATCATGAATGGTTGGAGGATTATTTTCTTGAGCAGATATTTCCGGTCTTAACGCCGTTGGCAATTGATCCAGCACACCCTTTTCCCTTTATTCCTAATCTTGGGTTTACACTAGCAGTGAAAATGTGCCGCAGGAATGATGGTACAATTTTGAATGCTCTTCTTTCTGTGCCAGGCAAGGTTGACCGTTTTATTCGCTTGCCCAATGGGTTGGGGCGTAGTGTGCAAGAGCACGATAGGGAGGAGGAAGCAGGACAAAAAAATCAAATACGTTTTATCAGCATAGAAGATACAATTAGTCTTTTTTTAAATCAGCTATTTTACGGCTATGACGTTAAGGGCTTTGGTGTTTTTAGAGCTATTCGAGATAGTGATGTTGAGGTTGAGGAGGAGGCAGAAGATCTCGTCCGTGTTTATGAAACGGCCTTAAAGCGCCGTCGTCGGGGCCATGTTATTCGCCTTGAAATTACTAACAATATGCCCGCCGATCTGCGCAATATGATTATATCGGCGCTGGAAGTGTCCGACGATAATATGATGTTTGTAGATGGCTTGATAGGTCTGGTGCAGACCAGTCAGATGGTGGTCGCCGATCGCACTGATTTACGGTTTAAATCTTATAATGCGCGATTTCCAGAACGTATTCGGGACCATGGTGGCGATTGCTTTGCAGCCATCCGAGCGAAGGATATTTTAGTTCACCACCCATATGAGTCTTTTGATGTAGTGGTGCAATTTATACGCCAAGCCTCAACAGATCCTGAAGTGGTAGCCATCAAACAGACCCTTTATCGCACGTCTAGTAATTCTCCTATCGTCAAGGCACTGATTGAGGCGGCGGAAGCAGGTAAATCCGTAACGGCGGTGGTGGAGCTTAAAGCCCGATTTGATGAAGCCGCCAATATTAAATGGGCACGAGATATGGAGCGGGCGGGCATTCAGGTGGTCTACGGTTTCATTGATCTTAAGACTCATGCCAAGTTGAGTCTTGTAGTACGCCGTGAGGGAAGTAAACTGCGATCCTATGCTCACTTTGGAACCGGCAATTACCATCCTGTGACTGCAAGAATTTATACGGATTTATCTTTATTCACAGCTGACCGTGCTTTAACAAGCGATATGGGCCGCTTGTTTAATTATATTACTGGCTATGCACCACCAACGCGTATTCGTCATGTTGCCGCCTCGCCTGCCAATATGAGAGAGACGTTGGTCGCTCTTATTTATGATGAAATTGCTCACGCCGAGGCTGGGCGACCGGCTCAGATATGGGCAAAAATGAACTCTCTGGTTGATGCGGACATTATTGATACCCTCTATAGGGCCTCACAGGCGGGTGTCGCTATTAGATTGGTAGTGCGTGGCATATGTTGTTTGCGGGCAAGGGTGCCTGGATTGTCAGAAAACATTCAAGTGAGAAGTATCATTGGTCGGTTTCTTGAGCACTCTCGTATTGTTTGTTTTGGGGCGGGCTCTGGTTTGCCTTCTGATAAGGCTAAGGTTTTTATTTCCTCTGCTGATTGGATGCCGCGTAATCTTGACCGTCGAGTGGAAACGTTGGTTCCGATTTTGAATCCAACAGTCCATGAGCAGATTTTAGATCAAATCATGGTAGCTAATTTGAAGGACAATCTGCAAAGCTGGGAATTGTCACCTGATGGCTTTTATGTACGCACTGAGGTGAGCAAAGATGAGGAGATGTTAAATGCTCAGGATTATTTTATGACCAATCCGAGTCTATCGGGGCGGGGGGATTCTGATACGAAAGACATACCTCGTTTCTCAGACTGCAACGCAGAATCCAGCCTTTGACTATTTATTCCGTATAACAATATGGCAACAGGTATATTGGCGGCGTTGAAAAGTTTTTTCTCTAGAGAGACCTCTCCTGTTGGTGTTGTAGATATAGGCTCAAACTCTGTACGGCTTGTCATATACAGGGGGGACATATCTGTGCCAGTACCTTTGTTTAATGAGCGGGTCTTATGTGGTCTTGGGCGTACAGTGGTGCGTACTGGAAGTCTAGATAAAGAGGGGGTAGCGCTGGCTTTGGAGGCCTTGCGGGGTTTTAGTGCTGTGGCGGAAATTGTTGGGGTGGGGCAAATTTTTGCAGTAGCCACAGCGGCTATTCGGGATGCCCATAATGGTGATAATTTTGTGGCCGCCGCCGAGGAGACTCTTGGCACGCCCATCAGGCAGATATCTGGCGTCGAGGAGGCTCATTTAGCAGCCCGCGGTGTCTTGATGGGTATGGGGGAGGTTCATGGGATTGTAGGTGATTTAGGCGGGGGCAGTCTTGAACTGGCTGGCGTTATTGAGGGTCGGGTTACGGAGGCTGTTTCTTTTCCCCTTGGGGTGTTGCGGTTAATGAATGAAGAAAGAAGCTTTAAGAAAATTACTGCGCTGATAGATAAAACTTTATCTGGGGAAGAGTGGTTATCTGATTTTGAGGATCGGGATTTTTATGCTGTAGGGGGAACATGGAGAAATTTGGCACGCCTTTATATGTATCGTCAGTCGTATCCCCTACATGCTTTACATCAATATGCTGTGTCTGTAGCGGATGTTGAAGGTATGGAAGACGCTGTGGCATGGCTACAAAATCAGGAGATAGCTGTTACCGTACCCAACGTATCCCGGCAGCGAGTGCCTACATTTCCTTTTGGGCTTTTGGTGTTGAGCCAGGTATTGGCACGGCAGGGGGCGTCTCGTGTCGTATTCTCTGATTATGGTTTGCGCGAAGGGGTATTAGCAGAATCTGTTATGCCTGTTCATGACAAAGATTTTGATCCCTTGATGGACTCAGCTTCTCTGTTGGCTGCTCGGCTTGGGCGACATGAGGGTTATGGTGAAGAGGTGACCTTATGGTGCGCTCCTTTGTTTGCTGAAGACACTTCCCATAAAGAGTGTGTAGTACATACTCGCCTACGGCGAGCGGCCTGTTTGATGAGCGATATTGGCTGGGCGGTCCATGCCGATGACAGAGCTATGTGTTGCGTCAATCAGATTGTTCAGGCATTGCTTCCAGGGATTGACCATATGGGCCGGGCTTTTTTGGCGGCAGTGTTATTTTATCGACATGAGACAAATATCGCCCTGCCTAGTTTTATTGAGCAGTTTCATTTAATTGATAAAGAGCGAGCGCAGGTTTTGGGTTATGCATTACGGTTAGCAGATGCTCTGAGCGCGTCAATACCGGGTGTATTGCCACGCATGAGCTTAAAGCGAACAGATAAGACAATCACGTTATCTCTGCCGCCTGATTTAGCAAAGTTGGGGGGAGGTGTACCGGCAAAGCGCTTACGGCAGTTAGCGAAACTTCTCAAATGCGAAGGTGGTATAGAAACAGCAAGTTAATCGGTATGGGGGATTAACTCCAGAGTTCTGCCTCTTGCTCCCAGTGATAAATTCCCTTCTTTTAGCGCTATAGCGGAAGAGCCGAATACCTTGTAGCGCCACCCTTTAAGGGCCGGAACATTGGCGGCATCTTCATTGGCAATTTTCTCTAAATCCTCTGTGGAGGCTACCAGTTTTTGCGCTACCTCATGATGAGCGCATTGATGTTTGAGCAGAACTTTTAATAATGCCAGAAGAGGAGCGTTGTCTGATGATGCATGGGTATTAGAGTTTTTAGGAGAGGGAAGGATTGCAGGGTCTCGCGCTAGGCCTCGCTGGACGGCCTCTAGCAGGTCTGTGCTATATGGACCGTTAATGAATCCACTATGGATAGAGCGCAACGACTTAAGGTCTTGAGGTGTTTTGGGTATCTGCACGGCGATATCCTGTATGGCATTATCTTTTAAGATACGATTACGTGGGACATTATCTCTTTGGGCTTGCTGTTCGCGCCAAGCGGAAACTTCTATAATTATGGCTAGAGAATGATGCGAATGAGTGTTAATCTTAAGTCGTCGCCATGCATCTTCTGGTTTTATCTCATAGGTAGCCGGATTATTCAATAAAGATAGTTCTTCATTAATCCAATTAGCGCGATTACTCTTGCATACTTGTTGGGAGAGTTTTTCATAGAGAGTGCGCAAGTGGGTGACGTCTGAGAGAGCATACTGTAATTGCTTATCTGATAAAGGCCTATGGCTCCAATCGGTGTAGCGTGAGGATTTATCTATCTGCTCACCGATTAGTTTGCGCACTAAATTTCTATAACTTACCGAATCACCAAAACCACACACCATGGCCATTATCTGGGTGTCCGACAAAGGAGTTGGAATGATGGATGCATCATGATAGAGAGTTTCTACATCTTGACGGGCGGCATGGAAAACCTTAGTCACAGAGCGGTCCGTCATTAGGTTATAAAAAGGCGTTAAATCCAAATCAAACGCTAGAGGGTCTACCAGCACGTTATCATCGGGCCCAGCCATTTGTATTAGGCACATCAAAGGCCAATAAGTACTCTCCCGTAGAAACTCTGTATCTACGGTGATAAAGTCAGCTTTTGCTAATTTAGCACATGTGGTAGTGAGTTCTTCTGTCTGGGTGATGGGCTTAATCATTCTGTCGCTATAGCCTATTTGTGCCCGTTTGTCCTGTATTTTAGCCCACCTTGATAGAAACCTTGGGGGAGGGCTAAAAAATCCTGTATTTCGTGACTTTTCGCCTTGTTTTCTGAACAGTTTTGAAGGATAGAAAAGGGTATGCAACGTTATCGCACTCATCATTGCTCGGCACTGGACAAATCAGCAGTCGGAGAAACGGTACGGCTATCCGGCTGGGTGCACCGTAAGCGCGATCACGGTGGCCTGTTGTTTATTGATTTGCGGGATCACTATGGCATGACTCAGTGCGTCTTTGATCCTGACAGTGAGGCATTTAGATTCGCTGAAGGCGTACGCTCAGAATACGTTATATCTGTGGAGGGTTGTGTTGTAGAACGTACAGAAGAAACCATCAACCCTGCTTTGCCCACGGGTGAAGTGGAGGTGTATGTGCAAACACTGGAGGTTCTCTCGGAGGCTGCGGATTTACCACTACCTATCTTTGGCGAGCCAGATTATGCTGAGGATATTCGGTTGCGTTATCGCTATCTGGATTTGCGTCGTGAAACCTTGCATAGCAACATTGTCTTGCGTTCAAAAATTATCACAGCCATCCGGCGCTTGATGACAGAAGCCGGATTTATGGAATATCAAACACCTATTTTGACGGCGTCTAGCCCTGAAGGGGCACGTGATTTTCTAGTACCAAGTCGTCTCCATGCGGGTCGTTTTTATGCTCTTCCTCAAGCCCCGCAGCAGTTTAAGCAACTAATTATGATGGCGGGGTTTGACCGTTATTTTCAGGTTGCTCCTTGTTTTAGGGATGAAGATGCGCGGGCGGACCGTTCCCCTGGCGAGTTTTATCAGCTAGACATTGAAATGAGTTTTGTTGAGCAGGAAGATGTATTTCGGGCAGTAGAGCCGGTTTTGATGGAATTGTTCAGGGAATTTGGTGGCGGGCGTAGAATTGTCTCGCCTTTTCCCTGTATTGGCTGGCATGAGGCGATGCTTAAGTATGGTACAGACAAGCCAGATTTGCGTAACCCCATTGAGATTGTTGATGTAACGGATATTTTTGCTGCTGATGAAGTGTCATTTCGAGCTTTTAGAAGTGTTATTGATAAGGGAGGTGTAGTGCGGGCTATTCCTGCGCCAGGGGTTGCCGGTCGACCACGTAGTTTTTTTGATGGATTAAATGGTTGGGCACAGCAAGAGATGAATGCGGTGGGTTTGGGTTATGTTATCTTTGAGACAGATGTAGAAACTGCTACCCTTACAGGTAAAGGCCCGATTGCTAAGTTCATACCTCCACAATATCAGGAGATTCTGGTAAAAAGATCGGGTATTCAATCGGGAGATGCACTGTTTTTTGCCTGTGATATGAAGCCGGTAGCAACCTCTCTTGCCGGGGCGGCCCGTCAAAGAATTGCTGAAAAACTATCGTTGATTGATGAGATGCAATTTGCCTTTTGCTGGATTGTTGATTTTCCTCTTTATGAGTGGAACGAAACAGCTAGTAAAATTGATTTTTCTCATAATCCTTTTTCTATGCCTCAAGGAGGGCTTGAGGCGTTGACAACTAAAAATCCATTAGAGATTCTGGGTTACCAATATGACATTGTGTGTAATGGGGTAGAATTGTCATCTGGAGCTATTCGCAACCACAGCCCGGAGATTATGTATCGGGCTTTTGAGATTGCAGGCTATGACAAAGACGCAGTGGATAGACAATTTGGGGGCATGATTAACGCTCTTCGGTATGGTACACCACCCCATGGAGGTATAGCTCCAGGTATTGATCGTATTGTCATGTTATTAGCAGGAGCACAGAATCTACGAGAGGTGATTATGTTCCCTATGAATCAGCAAGCGGAGGATTTGATGATGCAATCTCCCTCAGAGGTGAGCGAGCAGCAGTTGTGTGATTTGCATATTCGCTTAGCACCCTTACCTGCAAAGAAAGACAAAGATGAGGGCAAATAGGCTGGCAATTTTGTCGGATTATCTTGTTGCACAGGTTACACTTAGGGTATGGTGGTAGGTGATTAAACAGAGTGATTGAGGCTTTATAAGTAAGTATGGCTTTGTTGGTACAGTTTTTTACATGGTGGAATGGACAAACCTACGGTACGCGCTTTTTTACGTGGCGTCGGGGGGTTCTTGTGGGTATTGATAAATCCGGGAATAGATATTACAGCGAGAAAGGCAAGGGCGGACGTCGCTGGGTGATTTATAATGGGGTATCGGATGCCTCTAAGGTTGCGCCAGAATGGCACAGTTGGCTCCACCATGGAGAGGATGTACCTCCCTCGGGGGATTGTGTTGCCCGCCCTTGGCAAAAGCTCCACCAGCCTAACATGACAGGTACGGGTCAAGCCTATAAACCAGTGGGCAGTTTGGCGAGATCTCAGGAGCAGCAAGTAATGCGGTGTGGGTATGTGCCGTGGCGTCCCAAGAGCCAATGACGCCAATGATAATAACACCAATGATAAAGAAAAGAGAATTAGCATGAAAGATAATCTGGTTGAGACACTTGTTGGTGCAGTTGTATTGTTGGTTGCGGGAAGCTTTTTGGCATACGCCTACACAACAGTGGGTAGCCTTCAAGACAGTGATGGCTATCAGGTAGTTGCTTATTTTGACAGGGTAGATGGTCTTTCTAATGGGAGCGATGTTCGTCTAGCAGGCATTAAAATTGGTCAGGTAGAGAGTCAATCAATTGACCCGAAAGACTATAAAGCCATCATTGTGATGTCCATACAGTCAGATGTTAAACTGCCGGAAGATAGTAGTGCTAAAATTACCAGCGAAGGTCTGCTCGGTAGCAATTATATCTCTGTGCAGCCAGGTGGCAGTGAGGATTTTTTGGCTTCCGGTGATGAAATATTCTATACCCAAGGCTCTGTTGATTTAGTGAGCTTATTGGGACAAGCCGTTTTTAATGTATCAGATGACAACCCCTCCTCCATTGGCTCATCTGGCAGTCAATGAAGGAGGTTTATACTTTTGTCATCCTCCTCTGTGTTCTGATAACCAGTGGGGTTTTAAGCCCATTGCAAGCAGAGGTAGCTGTCTTTACAGCGTTAGATAAAGTCACAGCTCGTATTAGTCGTTTAGAAGCTCCAGTCGATAAACTGGTGCGTTTTGGCACTCTTGATGTTCTGATGCGTACTTGCCATAAAAGCCCCCCCGAAGATCCGCCCGAGATAACCGCTTTCGTGCAAGTAATAGAAATAGCACGAGAAGAAAGAGCAGAGAGGTTATTATTCTCAGGTTGGATGTTGGCCTCAGACCCGGGACTCAATGCCTTTGAGCATCCTGTTTATGATATCTGGCTGATTGATTGCAAGATGGATGAGGGGGTATCATCGGATAGTGAGAAAAAATCTCCCTGATGGCGCAAGGCCTCACTGAGGCACTGATGAAAGGCAGTGTGGGAGAGTTCGACAGCACCAAACTGCCGAAGGTGCATTGTGATAAATTGAATATCTAGCAATAAAAAGCCTCCGGCTCGCAGGCGGGCAGCGAGGTGAACTAGCGCAATTTTGCTGGCATCCTTGACTCGCGAAAACATGCTCTCTCCAAAAAAAGCCGCACCCACATGAACGCCGTAAAGTCCTCCCACTAGGTTTCCATCTTGCCAGCATTCTACCGAGTGGGCATAACCTAAGCTGTGCAGGCGGGTATAGAGTCTATAAAGAGGTGGATTTATCCAACTCTCAGGGCGGTCAGGAGTTGGCTCTGCACAAGCTTGCATTACGGTTGCAAAATCTTTATTAATCTTTATAACAAAAGGAGCGTCTTTTAAGGTGCGCCTAAGGCGACGGGGTAAATGAAAATGTTTTAACGGAATAACGCCGCGCTTGTCAGGGTTAACCCAATAAAAACCATTGCTCTCCCGGTTATCTGCCATAGGAAAAATACCCGCTTGATATGCCTCAAGCAGGACAGTAATATCTTTGTCGTGCCCAAGAGGAGATGGATTGCCGCTCATTTTTCTTTATCTAGAAATTGCTCCAGCCAGTGAATATTATAATTACCATTAAGAAAATCATCATTATCCAGCAACCGCTGAAACAACGGAATGGTTGTTTCAATACCATCAATGACAAATTCTTCCAGAGACCGGCGTAATCGCATGAGACACTCTATCCGGTCATTGCCGGTTATGATCAGTTTGCCAATCAAACTGTCATAATAGGGAGGAATGCGGTAACCAGAATAAACAGCAGAATCAATCCGCACACCCGGCCCTCCGGCCGGATGAAACTCCTTAACCTGACCTGGGGAGGGTACAAAAGTAATTGGATTTTCTGCGTTAATGCGACATTCTATGGCATGGCCTGTGAAACTGACATCTTTTTGGCGAAAACTCAGTTTATTTCCGTTAGCAATATGGATTTGCTCACGCACCAAATCAATACCGGTTACCATCTCCGTCACCGGATGCTCTACCTGTAGTCGGGTGTTCATTTCAATAAAATAGAACTCGCCATCTTCATAAAGAAATTCAACCGTGCCAACTCCCAAATAGCCTAGTTTGTTGATAGCAGAAATCAGAATATTACCAATTTTTTTTCTTTCTTTGTCAGTTAGGGCAGGAGAAGGGGCTTCCTCCAAAACTTTTTGATGACGGCGTTGAAGAGAACAATCGCGCTCTCCCAAATGGACAATATTTTTATGACTATCCGCAACAATTTGCACTTCTATATGGCGAGGGCGTTCCAGGTATTTTTCAATATAAACCCCATCATTCCCAAAAGCGGCCCCCGCTTCAGTACGAGCTGTTGAAAGCGCCGTTGGTAATTCATGGGCATTGTTAGCTACTTTCATGCCGCGCCCGCCACCCCCTGCGGCGGCTTTGACGAGAACGGGATAGCCAATTTTATCGGCCAAAGCGTGCGCCTCAGCATCGTCCGTGATAGCGCCATCTGAGCCCGGTACTACCGGAATACCCAGCTTTTGTGCTGTATTTCTGGCGGCAATTTTATCGCCCATCAAATGGATATGATGGGCTTCGGGGCCAATAAAGGTAATGTTATGAGCAGTGACAATTTCAGCAAAGCGGGCATTTTCAGAAAGAAAGCCATAGCCCGGATGAACAGCATCCGCGCCGGTAATTTCGCACGCTGAAATAATAGATGGAATGTTGTTATAACTCTTATTGGCTGGAGGTTCCCCTAAACAGACGCTCTCATCAGCAAGGCGGACGTGCATGGCATTTTCATCAGCTGTAGAATGAACCGCAACTGTAGCAATCCCCATCTCCCGACAAGCTCGGTGAATGCGCAGGGCAATTTCTCCGCGGTTAGCTATCAGTATCTTTTTGAACATAACGCCTTCACGTTTTTTAATTCATAACGCATAATGGCTCACCATATTCCACTGGCTGTCCATCCGTAATTAAGATTTTGACAACCTTACCTGAACGGGGAGCGGGAATATGGTTCATTGTTTTCATAGCTTCAATGATAAACAGCGTCTGCCCTTCGGCCACTTCTGCCCCAATTTGCACAAAGGGTGGGGCGCCCGGCTCTGGTGCTACGAAGATTGTACCCACTATGGGGGAGGTGACAGTCTCTCCGGCCTCTCCTGCGGGAGTTCCATCTTCTTTGTTTACCTTATCGTTTGAAGCAACAGGTGATGCAACTGGTGTAGCAGCCATAGCAACAGGGATTGAGGGGGCAGTATTGCGTGCAACACGAACTCTCATATCTTCAGTTTCTACTTCCAACTCACTGAGTTCTGATTCAGTCAGCAAATTTATCAGATTGCGAATAAAATGCTCGTTAGCAGAATCTTTAGAATTTTTGGTCATGAAAACTATCCATTTGTTTGTTTCAATACGCTCGCCACGGCTTCCAGTGCAAGAGAGTACCCATGAGCGCCAAATCCGCAAATTGACCCGACAGCGGTTTTTGCAACATAAGAATGATGTCTAAAATCTTCCCTGCGCTGTGGATTAGAAAGATGAACCTCCACAATAGGGATGTTTAAGGCCATCAACGCATCATAAAGGGCAACAGACGTATGGCTATACGCCCCAGCGTTTATAATAAGGCCACTGCCGGTTCTTGCCTTGTGAACCATATCCACTAATTCGCCCTCACCATTGCCTTGCAGGAAAACAACCTCATATCCAAATGTTCCCGCCTTCTCGCGGCACATGTGCTCAATGTCATCAAGGCTGTCTATTCCATAAATAGCCACTTCCCGCTCTCCCAGCAGATTGAGGTTAGGGCCATTGAGGATGTGAATGGTATTGGTGCTCATGAGAAGATATCCGTAAAATAGGTTTTTGTTCCGCCTTTTCGGTGAGTATAGTCTTTTATAAACGCTTCCGGCGGGCTATGAAAGAGGAGAAAATAACCCATTTAGCTGATTTTGGTCTCAGGAATAGTGATAGGAATTAAACGCTTATGTTGACAATAACCATCAATGGCGTTGAAGAGGTACTGGAGAAGTCGGTGACCGTTCAGGGTTTACTGCATCATCTGAATCTACCTGACGATAAAATTGCTGTAGAACATAATGGTGAGATTATACCGCGCTCAACCTATAGTGTTACATGGCTTGAGAGTGGAGACAACATAGAGGTTGTTCACTTTGTAGGCGGAGGATGATGGAGTGATGACAGTATGACAAAGGGTGACGATAAGATAAAGGACTCTCAAAAGGATGAACTCATTATTGCAGGGCGGCGTTATGGCTCGCGTCTTATCATTGGAAGTGGGAAGTATAAGAATTTTTCTCAAACAGCAGCTGCTTTTGAGGCATCTGGTGCCGAAATTATTACGGTGGCGGTGCGTCGGGTGAATATAGAGGCTCCTGACAGGCCGCAGCTGGTGGATTATATAGACACTTGTAAAGTGACATATCTGCCGAATACGGCGGGTTGCTTTACCGGAGAAGAGGCTGTGCGCACGTTGCGTTTAGCGCGAGAGGCAGGGGGATGGTCACTGGTTAAACTGGAAGTGTTGGGTGATGATAAAACTCTCTATCCCAATATGCAGGAGACTCTGCGGGCGGCGGAAATTCTTTTGGCGGATGGATTTGAGGTGATGGTTTACTGTTCTGATGATCCGGTTATAGCACGGGAATTGGAGGATATGGGATGTTGCGCCATTATGCCGTTAGCCGCTCCCATCGGGTCGGGTCTTGGCATCCAAAATGCTGTCACCCTACGCCTTGTTATTGAGCAGGCTCAAGTGCCCGTCTTGGTAGATGCCGGAGTTGGCACGGCATCCGATGCAGCGCAAGCCATGGAACTGGGCTGCGATGGAGTATTAATGAATACTGCGATTGCTGAAGCGCAAGATCCTGTGCGTATGGCAAAAGCCATGCGATATGGAGTTATCGCGGGCCGTGAAGCATGGCTTGCAGGCCGGATGGCAAAGAAACTATGGGGGGACCCCAGTTCTCCTTCTTCAGGCCTGATTTAAGCCGGCTTAACGCAAAGCAATGACTTATGAAGCCTGGCGTACCTGTCGTATCTGTTGTTGTAACGCTTGTTTGCCTACGGCACCGGGCACCAGTACATCATTAATGATAAAGGACGGCGTTCCATCAACCCCCAGAGCCTGCCCGAGCGCACGATTCTTGCTAAG